>JAGVBM010000185.1 GCA_020059765.1 Bacillota bacterium | reverse complement strand
TGGTGCATCGACCGAAAAAAAGACCTTGGCATCGACATACTTTCCTTGTCGTTGGGAGCGGCTGCCGTTCAGTCGGCAACAAGCGACCCCATGGTGAAGATTGTGGAGCAGGCATGGGACTGCGGGATTGTGGTATGTGTGGCCGCCGGAAATGAAGGTCCCAAGGAGGGAACCATCGCAAGTCCGGGAATCAGTCCGAAAGTGATCACAGTCGGCGCCATCAATGACCAGAATACGATTGGACGATCGGATGATAGCGTGGCCGATTTTTCCAGCCGGGGGAGGGCGATAGACGGATTGCCAAAACCGGACCTGTTGACTCCGGGCGTCAACATTATTTCCTTGCGCGCCCCCCATTCCTACATGGATCGGCGGTATAAGGTCAATCGGGTTGGAAAACAGTATTTCGCCATGTCCGGAACTTCGATGGCCACACCGATCTGTGCCGGGGTGGCGGCACTGATTCTGCAAAAATACGCAGGATTGCAGCCGGATCAGGTCAAACAAAAGCTGCTGGATGGGGCGGAAGATCGGGGACTGCCGCCGCATGTACAGGGCAAGGGATACCTGAATGCGCAAAAAGCGGTCGACGGTTCGTAAGATTCCTTAGGTCGTGAACGTTTTGGCTATTCTTGTTCAGGTTCGGAGAAGAGCCGGTATTTTTTTATTTTCTTCAAAATGGCCGTATGGCTGAGACCCAGACGGGATGCGGTTTGCCGTGCCGTTTTGTACCTTTGCAACGCTTGCCGCAGCAGCAGTTTCTCGAAGGATTCCACTTGCTGTTTCAGACTGTTGGGAGCAGCAGAATCGAGATCGCTGGAAACATGTGAGGAGTTTTCCAGATAGACCTGTTCGATTTCTGCAGTATCCTCCGGACAGAGATATACCGTTCGTTCGATCACGTTTTGCAATTCACGGACATTGCCCGGCCAATGATGAACCTGCAGCGTGTGCATCGCCTGTTTGGAAAAAGGCAACGGCGGCCGATTTAACAATTGACAAACGTTTTGCATGAACGTCTCGGCCAAGAGAGGAATGTCCGTTTGCCGTTCGCGCAGCGGCGGGATCGCAATCGGGATGACGTTCAGACGGTAGAAGAGGTCTTCCCGAAACAGCCCTTTTTTCGTCATGTCAGACAGATTCCGATTGGTGGCGGCAAGAATTCGCACATCAATCGGAATCAATCTGCTGCCGCCGACTCGACGGATCATTCTCTCTTCCAGCACGCGCAGCAATTTGGCTTGCAGGTGCAGCGGAAGATCGCCGATTTCGTCGAGAAACAGAGTGCCGCCTTTGGCGGTTTCAAACAGTCCGGGTTTGCCGCCTTTCAAAGCGCCGGTAAAAGCACCTTCCTCATAGCCGAACAATTCGCTCTCCAACAGGGATTCCGGAATCGCGGCACAATTGATCGGCACAAAGGGGCGATTGGCGCGGGAACTTTCATAATGAATGGCGCGCGCGAACAGTTCTTTGCCGGTTCCGCTTTCCCCCGTCAACAATACGGTGGCACTGCTGTTGGCAACCCGTTTTGCCGTATCGATGCATTGTCGCATGGGCAAACTGGTGTATATAATCTCATCCAGCGTGAATACGCCCGTTCGTTTGACCGATTGGATCAATTCCTGGATTTGTTTCATGTCGCGCAGGACGATGACCACTCCCTGATGTTCTGTTTTGTCACCGGGAAGAATCGGATAGTAACAGCCGACAAAATGGGCTGTGCCTGTTTTGCCGTGAGGGATCGCAATCGGGAGATTGAGAATTTCCACTCCTTCCCGCAAACAACGGACGATGTCATCCGCGGCGGATTTCCATAAGCCATGCACCGGTTGGCCGAGAAATACCGACGCATCGATTTGCAGCATTTGTTCGGCCGCGCGGTTGATGGTGCGGATTGTCAAATGTTCATCGAGTGAGATGACCCCTTCCGAGATGGTAGCAAGGATGGTGCTGATCCGATTTTCCCGTTCTTCATAGGGAAGGTAGCTGATCGTCTCGATCTGGATCACACCCTGCACCTGCCGGATGGAATCGCTCAGAGCAGCCAGAAGATGCGGCTCGGGAAGGGGAATTTGCAGGAAAATATAATGAGGTTTCACTTCCATGCCGGTAATATCCAAATCGGCCGACGTAAAACATTCAATCACGTCGCGGGTGATGCCGACCCGATTTTCAGTTTGTATCCTGAACGTCACCGTTTTCATGGACTTCCCCTCCGTCCCCGTTATTTCCATTCTAGCAGAGTTGCAACACGGATGCATGGCGCTGTGTCAGGGCCTGTTCGAAGCGGGATGTGGCTGTTTAGGCGTGCTGGAGAGCCTGTTCCAAATCCAATACAATATCCTCCACGTTTTCCAGTCCGACAGACAGGCGAATAAGCCCGTCGGAGATGCCCATTTTTAGCCGTTCTTCGGCAGGGACCACCGAATGGGTCATGGAAGCGGGGTGCTGGATGAGGGTATCTACATCCCCAAGGCTGACGGCCAGTTTGCATAATTGAACCTGATTCATGACCCGCTTGCCCGCCTCCAAACCTCCTTTCAATTCAAAACTGAGCAGGCCGCCGAATCCGTCCGTTTGCCGTTTGGCCAACTCGTGTTGCGGATAATCGGGCAGACCGGGATAATAGACGGCGCTGACCTTTGGATGCTGCTGCAGATATTCGGCAATCTGCAGCGCGTTTTTGCTGTGCTGGTGCATGCGGACGCCGATCGTTTTCAGGCCGCGAATCAACAGGTAGGCGTCAAAGGGAGAGAGGACGCCGCCGATATCTTTCAACGTGGTCATGCGCAGCATGTCGATCATCGCTTGCGGTCCGACTGCAATGCCCGCGATTACATCGCCGTGGCCCCCGATGTACTTGGTGGCGCTGTGGATGACGATGTCACACCCGTGTTCGATCGGCCGTTGCAGGTAGGGTGACAGAAAAGTATTGTCGACGACAGTCAGAATCTGATGTTCTTTCGCGATTTCCGAGACCATGCGCAAGTCCACCAGTTCCAAGGTCGGGTTGATGGGAGTTTCTACATAGATCACTTTCGTGTTGGGACGTATGGAGTTTCGAACCGTTTGTTCATCCGTCATGTCACAGAGAGTGAACTCCACGCCAAACCGGTTCTGCATCAGGGTCAAAAAAGCATAGGTGCTGCCGTAAAGCCCGCGCGAACATAAAATATGATCCCCTGTTTTGACCAAGCCGATGATTACGGCGGAGATCGCAGCCATACCGGAAGCGAAAGCAAGGCCTGCTTCCGCTTTTTCAAGAGCGGCAACTTTTTGTTCCAATACCGATACGGTTGGATTTCCCAAGCGGCTGTAAATATAGCCCGCTTCTTCCCCGGCAAACCGCTTGGTCCCTGCTTCGACAGACGGAAATACAAAGGTCGAGGTTTGGTAGATCGGAGGAGTCAGAGAGCCGGTGAGAGGATCTCCCTCATATCCCTCATGGATGGCGATCGTAGAAAGTCCCTTGCTTGCAGCGGGATGATGTTCGGCTGCAGAATGGGGACGTGCAGAATGGGCGGGTGCAGGGTCGTCAGGCAAATGATTGTGTTGGTGTTGAGTTTCATGCGTTTTCATGTGAAAAGCCCCCTATCATTTGATCGTGAGTTCTTGTATATCCGGAATGCAAGAGATATGCCAAATGAAATCGCTTTCATTATGAGCTGTTTTGTGAGTTGCAGTGGAAACTTATGCGCTTTGATGGAATCAATAGTTTCCGATGTGGAAAAACGGGGACAGATTGCCCGAGCGAATTGTTGTCACTGTCAGATGGCAGGGATGTGGTGAGGCAAGCTTGCCCGGAGAAAGCGGAGCTGGATTGTGCAAATGGATGTTTTTGGGTAGAGTAGGGGAAGATGGGAGGCATTCTTCATGGATGAAACAGGATATTTAAATGAAAAATCCAAACAGTTTTTGTTCGATTTGCTCTCCACCCCGTCTCCCTCAGGATGGGAGACAGATATTCAAAAGAAGTGGATGGCCTATGTGCAGACTTTTGCCGATCAGGTGAGAACGGACGCGGCCGGAAATGTGTACGGCATTCTCAACCCGGATGCGAAATTTAAGGTATTGTTGGCCGGTCACTGCGACGAGATTGGGTTCATGGTCAGCCGGATTGATGAACAGGGATACATCTATGTCAGTAAGCTGGGCGGTATCAGTCCCAAACCGGCGATTGGCATGAAGGTGGAAATCCTCGGATCGGGAAAGCGGGTCATTGGCATGATTGGGGCGAATGCGGAACATCACGGCGGAGTGAAGGATGATCTGCAAATCGAGGATTTGCACATCGACACCGGGGCCAAAAGCAAAGAGGAAATTGCCCGGTTCGTAAAGATCGGCGATCCGGTTGTTTACAAACGGGACGTGGAATTGTTGCTGAATGATCGCATTAGCGGCCGTGGATTGGATAATCGGACCGGCGCATTCATCGTTGCGGAAGTGCTGCGCAATGTAGCGCAAGTTTCCGGGATATGGAGCAGGAAATCGCACTGCTCAGCGAAATGATCCTCAGCTTAAGCGGTGAGGAAAATCTGAATCCGCTGGAATAGTGAAAGCCT
>JAGVBM010000066.1 GCA_020059765.1 Bacillota bacterium | reverse complement strand
GGCTCATTCGCGTCAGGATATAATTGGTCGTACCGTTGACAATCCCCATCACTTCCTGAATTTTGTTTCCCGCCAAGTCTTTGCGCAGAGGACGAATGATCGGAATCCCGCCGCCAACGCTCGCTTCATACAGAAAATCACATTCGTGCCGGGCCGCCTCCTCGATCAATTCATCCCCATGCTCGGCAATCAGATCCTTGTTGGCGGTAACCACGCTTTTTCCGTTGCGAAATGCGGCCAGCAGCAGGTCTTTGGTGCCTTCAATGCCCCCCATCACTTCCACGATGATGTCAATATCCGGATCGTTCACCACTTGCCATGCATCAACCGTCAACAGCTCGGTCGGCACCTCAACCAAACGTTCTTTTTCAAGATCCCTCACCACAATCGATTTTATCTCAATCGGCAGGCGCGTCCTCTTTTCCAATTCTTCCCCATTTTCGTGCAATACCTTGTATACTCCGGAACCGACTGTCCCCAGTCCCAACATCCCGATCTTGACTTTATCCTTCAATCTCCCCACTCCTTCTCTATGTCTCTTCATAAGAGACATAAGTCTTCAATTAGGAGACAGTATATAACGGCGGGAGTTATTTGACAATAGGAAAATTGTAAAGAAAAAACAAAAAGCCTTCACCGAATAACGGGTGCATTAATTCTCCAGGGAATGGGAATAGGAGAATAACGCATCCGTTAATCAGGAAGACTTTTGTTCGCACAACCGCGAACGGCATCCAATTAAGACTCTTATTCACCTAGTTTTAAGAATTCTTAATTGTGTGCGTAAATTATAAGATTGGCTTTGGACTCATTATAGACAAGCTGTTATTGTTCGTCAACTTTTGTCTGCTATTCTCTTACTTTTATATTAGATAAATCTTCCAGAGGAAGAATCAATGCGGAGATATCTTTCCCCCCATGACCCGTATTGTGCGCTTCCTGAAAGATTTGTTCCGCCAGATTGGAAGCCAGCAGTCTGACCCCTTCTTGCCGTCCCAGTTCATTGGCCAATTTGAGATCTTTATGCAGCAGATCAATTGTAAATTTTGGCGTAAAATCCCCCGGCAAAATACAGGTGGGAATTGTCCGGTGCAGCATGGCGCTGTTGCCGGTGGATGTGGAAATGATGTCATACATGGCGCGCGGATTGACTCCCATCTTGCTCCCCAACACAAATCCTTCCGACAAAGCGGCTTGCGTGACGCCAATCAGCAGCTGGTTGATCAATTTCGTAATGTTGCCCGCTCCGGACTCGCCCATCAAGCGAATGTTGTCGCCCATCGCCTGAAAAGCAGGCTTCATCGTTGAAAACGCAGCTGCTTCCCCGCCTACCATAATGGTCAGCGTACCTGCTTCGGCCCCCATCGGACCGCCTGAAATCGGCGCGTCCACATAGGAAACCTGCTGCGGTTTGGCCAAGTCGTACAGTTTGCGGCTGGTATACGGGGAAACGGTGCTGTGATCCACAATGATCAGTCCCTCTTCGGCTGATGCCAGAAGTCCGTCCTCCCCTGCAACAATTTCTTCCACAACTGCATCATTCGGCACGCACAGTAAGACTGCGTCGCAAGTTTCTGCCAATTCACCATAGGTATGTACGACCGAACATCCGATCTCCAACAGGGCATCCCGGACTTCCGGCCGTCTTGCATAAACCGACACGTCAAAATCAGCCTTGCGCAAATTGCGGATCATGGGTTGACCCATTGTACCCGCCCCGATAAATCCGATTTTCATTGCAATTCCCTCCCAGTCCTGCATCATCACATGTAATCGCGCCGTTCCAAATACATGTCGCCAATATGAGAATCCTCATAGTTCATCGTAAACGTAATGGTGTTGATATGATCATCTTCAAAGGTTTGAAACAACATTTCCGCCACTTCTTCCGGCTCGTCCTTGTCCGGTTCCACCCAAAAATCCACCCTGCCGGAAACCGTATCTTCAATTTCATCCACAGCCACCAGGCCGATGACATTGTGGAAATCGTCACGCAAATGGTATTTTGCGTGCCCCCCATCCTCCTCGATCAGATTTAACGAATAATCATCGACCGCATCGTCCTCATCGTCAATCATCAAGGTTTCCACATATTCATATTCGTCAGTTTCGAGGTCATCGTCATACGTGCCGTCAAAATCTTCTTCCAAAACTTGCTCAATGTCCCCATACATCATGACAACCGATGAAGTTGTAATTCCGAGCGCCGCCGTGAGATGACCGATATAGGTTCGAACCTCATCCATTACATAATCGAGATTTCGTTCTGATACTTTTCCGGTATCAATTTGAACCGTTCCCGTTAACATATCACTTTCTCGGTACACCAAGTACACATCGCCAGCCCAATCGTTGTCACAATAGATACTGACGGTTTCGCCGCCGGACGTTCGCAATTCCGGTTTGAGTGATATAACGGTCATTCGTCATCTCCTCCTTTTTCATAGTCGGAGTTAGTATGACCGAAATTCTCCATCCGTAAAAAGTGAATAATTGGATGAACATGTGTCGGGTGTATGATTATATTTTGAGCACCGCCCCGGTATTGGCAGAGGTAACCAGCTTGGAGTAACGCCTGAGCCAGCCGGTTTTGACTTTCGGTTCCGGTGCAACCCATTCAGTCTGCCGTTTTGCCACTTCTTCGTCATTCAATCGGACTTCAATCATCCGTTCTTCCACGTCGATTACAACAAGATCTCCGTCCCGCAGCAGGGCGATCGGACCGCCTGCGGCCGCTTCCGGAGAGATGTGCCCTACGCTGATGCCTCGGCTGGCGCCGGAGAAGCGCCCATCCGTAATCAAGGCTACACTTGAACCCAGGCCCATCCCAGCGATAGCGGATGTTGGAGCCAACATCTCCGGCATTCCCGGTCCCCCTTTCGGTCCTTCATAGCGAATGACGACAACGTCGCCTTGCTTGATTTTGCCCTGCATAATACCTTCCAGAGCTTCTTCCTGGGAATCAAAAATAACACAGGGGCCTTCGTGCCGTCTGATTTCCGTCGCGCCGCTCTTGATAATCGCACCGTCGGGGGCCAGATTGCCGGTAAGCACCCGCAGGCCGCCCTCTTTGCTGTGAGGATTGTCAATACTGTGAATCACGTTAGGATCGAGAATTTCCGAGTCCCGGATGTTTTCACCCAGTGTCTTGCCCGTTACGGTAATCCGCTCGAGATGCAAGGCGCCTTCTTTTTTGCTGAGTTCCTTTAGAATGGCACTGATTCCGCCTGCCCGATCCACATCTTCCATATGCCAATTGGACGCCGGACTCACTTTGCACAAGTGGGGAACGCGCCGGGAAACCTCGTCAATGCGGGACATCGGGTATTCAATGCCCGCTTCACTCGCGATCGCCAGGGTATGCAGCACCGTATTGGTGGAGCCGCCCATGGCCATATCCAGCGCGAAAGCGTCGTCAATCGCTTCCATGCTGACAATATCCCGCGGCTTAATGTCCCGTTCAATCAATTCTTTCAAATTTCGTACCGCTTGTTGAATCAGATCTTTCCGTCTTGGATCATTCGCCAATATCGATCCATTGCCGGGAAGGGCCATCCCGAGAACCTCCGATAAGCAATTCATGGAATTCGCGGTAAACATTCCGGAACAAGATCCGCAAGATGGGCATCCGTGATCTTCAATGTCTTTCAGATCTTCCGCCGTTATTTTTCCCGCCTGATAGGCCCCCACACCTTCAAAAACCGAACTCAAATCGACAATTTGACCTTTGCTGGTTTGTCCGGCCGCCATGGGTCCGCCTGAGATGAAAACAGTCGGAATATTGACTCGCAAGGCCCCCATCAGCATGCCGGGCGTAATCTTGTCACAGTTCGGAATGCAAATCATGCCGTCAAACCAGTGGGCATTGACTACCGTTTCCACCGAATCGGCAATCAATTCACGGCTCGGCAGGGAATATCGCATCCCGATATGTCCCATGGCGATTCCGTCATCAACTCCGATCGTATTAAATTCAAAGGGAATCATGCCTGCCTCACGAACCGCTTCCTTGACCAATCGGCCAAATTCATTCAAATGTACGTGTCCGGGAATAATCTCAACAAAAGAGTTGGCAACTGCAATAAACGGTTTGTCGAAATCTTCGTCCTTTACGCCGGTTGCCTTCAGCAGACTGCGGTGCGGCGCTTTGTCAAACCCTTTTTTGATCATGTCGCTTCTCATCAGATCCCGTCCCTCTCCCTAACTCGGCGAATTATCTATCTTTTCCGTTAATTTTTATTATCGTAGCAGAGGAAATACAAGAAGACAAGGATAAAAATCGAAACGACAATTTGAAAAATCGAAATGTCCGGCATAAGCCGGACATCGTCGGTTAGAAAACATGAGTATTGGCACGCAGGCAAAGTTATAAGCCACTTTCTGTATTCTCGTGCTGCAAACGGCAACCAGCCTCGCACTCGAACAGTAATCATCTATCTATCGCCATGTTTGGCGATCCGCCCGTCCGTTCTGAATTCCTTTCGGGCAGTTCCCCTACCGTAATTTGGGTTTCTCGCAGATGGGGTTTACCTCGTTCCACTCTCCTCGTTTCCAAGGAGACTTCGTCACTGTGGCACTTTCAGGCTAATCGAAGCATATCCCGCAGGACGTAGCTTCATTCACCGCCGTCAACCCAGTCGCAACCGGGCTGCCCTGATTTATCGCTTCATCAGGCATCCGAACTCCAAGCATCACAGCTTGGGCGAGTGTGGACTTTCCTCACCGATAACACATCGGCGCGATTACTCACTTTGCACTGCTATCTCGTTCACTGCTGAACATCTATAATTTTAACAAAATCGATTCATTTCATCAATCTTCGGGTAGATTCAAAACGAAACAAGCAAGCTGATATCGCATGTCCATCGAACACTCTCCCTGCCATGCCTCATACAGCACAGTTTTGCTTCGATATGCTCATGCGCCGCCATACACAATTGATAAGACAATTCCAAACAAAATCATGCTATAATTACAATTATTACAATAAGATGTCGAGCAGCGGCATCATTTCGTGATCAACACTTGTGTGCAATAGACTCTCATACTGCCGCCAAACGAAACTCCGCAACCAATTTCCGAAAATCCCGGATTCATAATATTGCGCCGATGTCCAGGCGAATTCAACCACGATTTCACAACTTCTTCCGGACTCAGCTGTCCGGCTGCAATATTTTCACCGGCCGATTTGAACGGGATTCGGTAAGCCTTCATCATATCGAAAGGAGAACCATATGTCGGGCTCTGATGGGAGAAATACCCCCGATCTCGCATATCTTCCGACTTGTGCCGGGCCATTCGGGTCAATTCCCAATTGTACCGAAACGGTTTCAATCCCTGAGATGCACGCGCGTGATTGGTTAATTCGAGCACCCTCATTTCAAATCGTGTCACTTTCGGATCAATCTGGGGGATCAGCAATCGTTGCCCCGGATAGATCAAATCGGGATTTGACAATTTGTTTTGTCCCACTATCTCCGAAATCCCGACCTGAAATTTTTGAGCTATTTTCCAAACGCTATCGCCCGCTTTCACGACATACGGTACCGGCGGTTGTTCTGCAAGAACTGG
>JAGVBM010000329.1 GCA_020059765.1 Bacillota bacterium | reverse complement strand
TCTCTAACTAAATTCGTTTATGTTACATCAGTCCCTCTATTTGCTTATCAACCCTTCTCACCATCGTTTTCTTTCAAGTCTAGAACAACGTTCGCTTTGATTATCAGAACCTTACCATCCTCGACCAGAAAGGCAATTTGATCGCCTATATCTAGTCCCATAAGTTCACGTATGTTTTTAGGTATGGTGACTTGTCCCTTAGATGTAATTTTTGCCAATTCCATATTTCCAGCACCCTCTTACATTCTTTTTTCCTTACTTCCTTACATATAATTATATATAAGTCCTGAAAAATGAACAAGCCCCCGGAGGAATCTCCGAGGGCTGGGCCTCATTGCATCTCTGCAAAGGGCAAATATTAGCGTTGCTACCAAGGTAGCCGCCTCATGTCATTGACAAGGGCGATATAAACAAACGATCTTACTATCTGAGAAAATTGTACCTCACATAAGGAATTCTTGTCAAGAAACTTGGAATTTATTCTTCTTTTACACGTTCTGCCAATGCGGCCTCATTCATGATTGCGGCAGCCTCTAACTCAGCAACCTTTTTTTCTGCCTGAGTGAGTCTATCGCGTAGATCCCTTATCTCGTCCTTGTATTGCTTGGATACATAGGGAGAGTACAGTTCCGCAAGTTTCGTCATTATAGTAAAATGTTACAAAATGATTTTGTTTAGAGTAGAGAACTGAAATTTCAATGCGGGCGGAAGCCCGCTTTTACTTTTTCAGTTCCCCCTTCAGCCGTTCCATGGCCTTCGCCCATATCGACGGGGCTCGGTTCTCTCTTGTCCCTTTCGGGTTCTTTCTGACGATGCGGCAGGATTCACTTCATGTTACGGCCTGCTGGTTTGCTCGCACTCCCTCGGGAGTTACTTTGTCACAGGGCTTCAACCTTAGGATCTCTCCACCAGTTGCCTGTCAGCTACAAGGCGACTTGGCTCTTACCTCGACCGGACTTACACCGGCTAGTTGTGCCTAGCTTGGCTAGGCGCGCTCGACTAAAAAAACCGCCCGCTTCCATCGCGAACGGCTCTTTTCGCAATTATGACAGAGAGTGCTATCTCCGTTTTGTAATCCGTCCCGAACCTCCGACTCTGGTTTTTGGCGGCGAGTTGTTTTTTGGCGGGGCGATCTTCGTTGTTCCTGACTTGGCGCTGGAATCACTCTGAACAGTACCCGAACTGCCTGACGTTTTGCTGATCGTACCCGTACTGCCGGAGGTTGACGGTGGGGAACCGGAATTTTTTTTCGTAATGTCTCCGCCGGAACCGATGGATGTGCCCGCTCCGGTCGACTTGTCGCCGCGCTTGATGATCGACCCTTTGCCGGAGACCGTTAACGGCGGATTCGCTTTTTTCTCTTGCTCGGTCGGTTTGCGATAATCGGTCTTGGATTTGTAAATGTCTTTGCTGGAATAACCTCGGTACTGTCCCGGATACCGTTTGTGGGAATCGAACAATTTGTCCAGCAGTCCTGCCAGCAAGTATCCTTCCAGGAATCCAAAATCGTAATTCTGCCGCACAAACTCTTGATTGTCAACCTCAATCAGCGTATCGGAAGGTTTTTGCGCGTCCCGCTGGAGATGATACCATTCATCCGAATACACCAAGAACATTCGCTCCGGGTCTTCTTTTGACATTTCCCGCGGTTTCTGTTGTTCGGCAAGTTCCTGCGCCACTTGCGGAACCGTTTTGTCAACCGCCCGGTACACTTTTGAAGTTTCCGGCCCATTTTGCGTCACCGACTCCAGGGGATAGGACGCGCTGACCGTTTGACTTCCGCATCCGCTTGCGAGGGAAGCAACCAATGACAATGCAAGAAACAGTTTCAGAACATGCCCTAGACGTTGTTTCATTCTCCCACCCCCTTAGGTGCCGCGCAGCACCTGCACATCCGCCGGAAGCACCGATTCTCCCTCGTATAACATGAATCTCCCGTCCTGCCATTCAATTCGCAGCAGCTTTCGGTCATCCGATTGAAACTGCCAAACATACTGCTCGCCGCCGCTTTGAAACGGGGTCTTTCCGGCAACGGTCACCGTCCCCGAGTATTGTTCCTCCATATAATACGCGGTACCTTCCATCTCGATGGTCGTCGGGACTTCATCAAAGGAATCCATCCGCCCGTCAATCGGCGCGTACAAGGCGTAGGCAGTCCGCTCCCGATCCTCGATTTGCAGATAGCGAACCGTATTGCCGTCCTGTAAGGTCAACAGCACCGCGCTGCGCTGCGCATTGCGAGTGCGCCCGGTCACCTGATAGGTGACAAGGGACACTTCGATCACATCTCCCGGCCCCACCGTCAGAATGCTTTTTTCCGGCATTGGCGGTTCCGGCTTTTTCAAGATGTTCTTCAGACGATTGAACAGACTCATCAACCGTTCCCCTTTCCAAACATGCAAAATCGCACTGTGATGTACCCGGTCTGTCGATTCCCCGACAGATCGCCGGGTTATAAGGTGGCCGCCAAAATCAGGGCCCCCACCGCATGCAAGGAGCCGGCGAGCAGCGCATGCGCCGTTTTACCTTGCTGCGTTCCTTGGTCCAAGTCCAATCCCACGCCGATTTTCAGCATCAAACGGGCGATCCATTCGATAACAAACAAAATGACAAAGGAAATCGCTGATACCAGCAGCGCTTCAAACAAGTCGTTGGACTTGGCAATCGATTGCGAAAGAATATAGCCTTGGGCGAACAATTTCAGGACAAAACGGGTCGTGACCGCCACGTTTCCGTTTTTGATTTCCGTCATGTCCTTGTATTTCGTAAATAAAGAATCAATCCACATCAACACAAACAGCAGAAGGGCACCCGCACCCGTCCACAACAGCATGCCTGCCACATTCGTCCATTCCAGTTGCATCCGTCTCCATCCTCCTCACCCCAAGTGCCGGTACCCAGCCGATTCTATCCTGCCGGGTACCGTCTTGGAACTTGCTCATAAAGAAAACTTGGCTTCGCCAAGCCTTTAGGCGCAGGCGAGGCCAAAGTTCTTTCCCGCCCAAATGCAAACATTTGGGCGGGGACCCTTGTTGCCCTTATACTAACAAGTATGAAGAAAAGGGGAACCGCCGGGTGGTTTACCCCTCGTATTTTTTCATCAATTCAGCCAATTCGTCATCAACTTCCTTGTCTTTGCCGAGTTTTTCAAACTCCTCATCCAAGGATTTTTCACGTTTGTAGACTTCTCCGCTGGCTTCCGCTTCGGCTTCCATCTGCATCACTTTGTCTTCCATCCGCTTCAAGCCGGACATGGCCGAATCGGAACCGATACCGGACATCGCTTTGTTGATGTCCCGCTGCGCTTTGGCCGCATTGGCTCGGGCGACCAGCGTCTCCCGCTTGTTTTTCAATTCGACGACTTGTTTGCGCATGTCTTCCAGTTTGTCGCGAAGATTGTCGGCTGCAGCTTTGTTCTGTTCATAACTGGCTTTGTATTCGTTCATTTTCTGTTCGGCCGCTTTCTTCTCTTCCAAGGCGCGGCGGGCGAGCTCGATATTCTTGTTTTGAGCGGCCAGATGTGCCTGTTCGTCCCGCTTCTCAACCAATGCTTCCTGTTCCTCATACAATTGCTTGAACTTCTTTTCCAAAGCGATTTGCGCGGCGACCGCTTTTTCCGCTTCTTCCAGGTCTTCCTGCATGTCGCGCAAATACTGATCGGTCATCTTCACCGGATCTTCCGCTTTTTCAATCAAAGCGTAAACATTCGACAGTGTGAGATCGCGTAACCGTTTGAACAATGACATGGATCTTGTTCCTCCTCGATTCGGGGTACTTATATTGTAATCCAAATTGGATCCCCTGTGGATGTTTTACGTATCCTGATTCAAAAGGTTTCACATCTCTTAAAAAAATTTCGATTCGATTGCTGCCCATCCGCGCAACGTCATTTATCCGCTGACGCGCTGCACCAAGATGGTTCCCGCCGGGTTCGTCACCCGGATCAGAATCGGGCGATTCGTCGTCCGCCGGCCGGTAATCGTAATCGGAAACTGTCGAATTTCTTCCGGCGCCAGCGTCACCTGCTCCCGCATTTTCACCTGCAGCCCCGGCTCCTTGTCGATTCTGATGGAATACGCTTGCGGTTGAAACTGCAAGTTTTCGATTTCGATTTTCCCCGCGAATATGTACTGTTCAGACGTTTTTGTTTCGACGATGTGGATGATCCGCGCATGGTATCCGGGATGGCTGGCCGCCATGTAAACCATAACTCCTCCCAAGAAGACCAGTATCAAGAGCGGCAAGCGGCTGGCCAACCCTTGTACCCCGTTCCGTTCGCGCGGCGTGTCTTTGAATACCATCTGAAAGAAACCGTAGGGACATGCGTTTGCACAGAACTTATAGCGAAAGATGCCGAACAGGAGGAATAACCCAACTGCCGTAAACCAATAGAATATCAGCAGCGGGGAACCGCGAAAGGAGATAATGGCGTTCCACAGCCATCCCGGATCGACAAAATAGGCCAGCAGCGCAAAGGCCGCCAGCGGTGCCAGCAGTACGGCTACGGCCCAATCCAGTCCGGGAACCCGTTTGCCGATTCTGATCAGAAAACCAACGAACGTGTTGTGGGGACACATATAGGAACAAAAAAATCGGTGGGATATCTTTGCCCCCAGCACGACCAACAATACGAGAAACAGAATTGCGACCAGCAGGAGCAGTCCGTCATCATAGGCAAATTTTTTGCCGAATAGAAAAAAATGCTGCCCCCCAACGTCGATCCGGAATACGTTCAACAGAGGCACCAGAAAAAATGCGACAAATACGCTTATTTGCGAAATCATTCTGGATCTTCGTTTCAAACGCATTCCGCTTCCCCTTTCTCGGTCGAAATACTGATAGTATGCCCTTTATGCCAAAAGTGCCAATCGGATGAAACATCCGCCAAAAACATATTACTAAGGAAACGCAGGAAGGTGGTGACACTCCCGTGCCGCAGCAAACTCCCTTATTAAAAGAGTATTGGAAAAAATCACTGCAACACATGCCGCGGGCTGAGGTTCAAAAGAACTTGAAAGAACTCGGCTTTACATTTTCCACAAACAATCTGTCGGATGCGGAGATTCGCAAACTGCTGTATGGTTTGCTTGCCCAACTGGAAGAACCGATCCAGATTGAGACAATCCAACTGCTGCAGGGCAGCCGTTCATGAGTCAAAAAAAAGTGGAAAAAATTGCATGAATAAACCTTTCCAACTGCAGGCATAGTATTCTCACAACCCTTGAAAGGAGAGAGTAAGATGGCTAGAGGTCAAAAACGTAACACCCCTGTTGTGCATCAAGCAGCAAAAGCACTCGATCAACTGAAATACGAGGTTGCGAAAGAACTCGGCATCCAAACTCCGACAGACGGGTACTGGGGTACGATGTTGACCCGCGATACCGGCGCTATCGGAGGACATATGACTCGCAAATTGGTTGCAATCGCCGAACAACAATTGGCAGGTCGCAGCTAATTGTATCCCGGTATCAAGTTTCAGAAACAATACTTACCCGCTATTTGAAAAAATGCCCCCCAAATTTTTGGGGGGCAGATTCATCTTCGAATCGATTCCACGAATCGGATTTAAGTTTCGGATATAGTCTACTGGCTGGTGACGCCTACTTCCTTGCACGCATGTTCCCATGAGGGATAGTAATAAGCGGCATGTCGGAGAAGTTCAGGATCGCTCATTTTTACATGTCGTTTTGTCATTTTTTCACCTTTCAGATACATGTTTTTGATTTTCTGAAGAACCTGCTCTGATGTGAATTGCAACTCCATGTGTTGATCCACCTCGCCTCAGGAAATATTTTCTTGCCAGTAAACAGTGTTCCCAAAAGGATATG
>JAGVBM010000409.1 GCA_020059765.1 Bacillota bacterium | reverse complement strand
CAATACCAGTTTCCAATCAATCGGCTTGTCCTGTTGCGGATTGGTCCCCGCCTGCTGACTGTTCATTCTGTATCCTCCCCCTATGGATGCGAATCGTATGATCCCCGTACGCTGCAATGTCCGGATCATGGGTCACGATCAGAATCGTTTTCCCCTGGCCGTTGTATTCGTGAAGCAATCTGAGAATTCTGTCGGCTGTCTCCTCATCCAATGCCCCTGTCGGTTCATCGGCAAGTATCACGTCCGGATTGTTAATCAAGGCACGGGCCAATGCCACTCTGCGTTGTTCGCCTCCCGACAGCTCATGGGAGCGGCGATTCGCGTGCTCCTTTAACCCGACCTGTTCCAGCAACCGGTCCGCCCGTTCCCAATCTGTCCTTCGCGCTTGGCCCGCCAACATGATTGGAAGCAGCACGTTTTCGCGAATCGTCAACGTGTTGACCAGGCTCGGAAATTGAAACACGAAGCCGAATTTTTCCGCGCGCAGACGAGTCTTTTGCCGTTCGGCCAAATGGTAAGTGTCCATTCCTTCAATTTCCAAGCGTCCGCCGCTCGGACTGTTCAAGAGCCCGATAATCGACAGCAATGTGGATTTGCCGGAACCTGACGGCCCCATAATCGTAACAAATTCCCCGCGTCGAATAAATAGGTTGACATCGTCCAAAGCCTGCAGCGTTCCTTGGCGGGAACGAAACTCTTTGTGGACATGGTGCAGCCGTATCATCATTCTCCCTCCCGAATCGCCATGTAGGGATCTTCGTTGACGATCGACCAGATCGGAAGGGCAGCGGCCGTCACGCCGATCAGAATCGTCGCCAGAATGGCCGCCAAGGCGATCGCAACGGACATTCCCCAGCCTGGGAACAAGAGCGGGAGTTGAATCGTTTTGCGAATCAAGACCCGATTGTCATACAAGGCAATTGTGACCAGACTTGTCCCCGCCAGTCCGCCAAGCAAACCGGACAACGCAGCTTCCTGGGTCAAAAAGCGGAAAACGGTTCCCTTTGTCGCCCCCAACGCACGAAACATGCCGATCTCCCGCTTCCGCTCCGATACGATGGCCGTAAAAAGGGCCGCCGCTTGGAGACCCGCCATCGCCAATACGATCCCCATCATCGAATAGGATAACAAACGCAGCGGAAACAACTGTTTTGCAACCGTTTCCCGCAGCCCGCTCCCCGTTACAGCCGAGACTTCGGGGAGCAGCCGTTCAATCTGTCGTTTGACAAATTCTTCGTCACCCGGCCGTGTTTTGATCAATACCACGGAAATCGAATTCTCCGGAAAGTGCAGCCCGTTATTGCCCGCCTTCCGCAACTGGTACGCTTTCCGCAAATCCATGAAGATCGTATTGTCCACGCCGGTGCCGGTCGGATACAACAAGTGGGAAACGACGAAGGGATATTGAAACAAGGTCAAATGTTCTTCATACGACTGATAATCGAGATGGTAAATCGCGTTTTTGCCGCCCGCTTCGCTGCCGATCATAATCGAATCGGGTGTAAACGGCCGATTGCCCGTGTTGGACAGCCACGGCTTTAAGGTAAAGTCTGTCGCCGGGTCGAACGCAATCACCGGAAAATTTCCCTCCACCTGGCAGCAGGAGCCGGAATAGGTCTCCAGATACAATTGGGGAGAAGCGGTGTCCACTTCGGGAATCGTCCGGATGGTATCCAGTATTGAATCCGGCATGTAAAAAGCGGTTGTCGTTCCTGACAATAAAATCTGCTGCGCCACGGTGCCATACCCTTTCGGCACCACCATCACGTCTGCGCCAAACCGTTGTCCCGTCACATCCAGGCTGCGATTCAAACTGTGCAGAAAAAAATAGCTGAGAAACAGTATCCCCGCTGCCAGAGCGGAAGACAACAGCAGCAAAACTGTGCGAAACGGTTTTCGCCATAGATTGTTCCAGATCAATCGTGATCGAAAAAAAAACGGGGAGGGGACCCCTTGCTTTTGTTCCTGATCGTCTTGCGGTTCGTCATCCCGCAGAATTCGCCAGATGAATACTCCCATGACGATCAGAACAGAAAACCACAATACGTTAAATAAGATTTCCATGTTGGAGAACATGTTTTCACCCGCTTATCCCTGTGCCTCTCCTTATTTTCCCACGATTCGCGGGCAAATAATCATTATGGCTCTGCCTGTCGCCTGTATCAATTCCTTCCCAGGGCACATAAGATGAGATAGGCATTTACCGGGAGGGATTGACATGGGCTTCTTTCTTGGCTTGGCCAAATTTGTGAAACTCGCCGTTACGGTCGCATTGTTGCTTGTCTTTCTGCGGGTGCTGCTGTTTCCCAATCCGCTCGACATCATTATTTTGATGATGCTGCTGTTTGTCTTGTTCATCATGATGTTGGCCAGACCGTAACAGCAAGGGCGCAAAGTGACGGCAATCCGTTCAATTGCTTTCGGTATTAGAAAACTTGGCTTCGCCAAGCCTTTACGCAGGCGATCCAAAGTTCTTCCCACCCAAATGCAAGCATTTGAGTGGGGACCCGAGTTGCCCTTATACTTGTTG
>JAGVBM010000069.1 GCA_020059765.1 Bacillota bacterium | reverse complement strand
TTGGTTTGGTTGCAGGATGCGTATGGTCATGCAGCTTCGGTGAGCAGTGAATTGGACATGGTGGAAAATCGACTCAAGGAAATGAGTGACGGGTTTGCCAAACATTTTGAAGATTTTTATTTGAAAGCGGTGGAATTAGCCGGCTATACCCGTACGGGGCTGCAAGATTTCTCGGTACTAGATCGCTTTAACAAACAGATTGAATTCGAAATGCTTTTGTTCAAAGGGTTCTTAAAGGAGTTGGAAGAGATGGGATTAACGCGGGAGATGCTAGGGACCTTGATGCCGTTGATGGCGGATCATATGGCCAGGGAGGAATGCTATTATTTGATGAAGCTGTCCTGGGTGTCCGAAGTGAAACCTCCAGACTGCGATCCAGGGAAGCCAAGACTGGAGTCATGATCACATCCATAGCACCATTCTATAGATGAAAAACTGGTAGTAAAAATCCCATCATTACTATAACGAAATTTTATGACCAGATCATATGGGTTAGTTCTAGTATTTCCGTATATTGTGCGATACAATTGATCTAATTTTTCCGAATAAAAAATCAAGTGAGGTTGGGGTGTGGAAACGTATGTCCGAATCTTTGAATCCGTACGAAATCGCACAGAGACAAATTGAAGCGGCAGCGGAAAAACTCAATCTGAACCAGGGGATCGTCGAGATTTTAAAAAGACCGTTGCGGGTGCTGACGGTGTCTTTTCCCGTCAAAATGGATGACGGTTCGATTCAGGTATTTGAGGGGTTCCGATCCCAGCACAATGATGCCATCGGCCCCGCAAAAGGCGGCATCCGGTTCCACCCGAGCGTAACGATGGATGAGGTGAAAGCGTTGTCCATGTGGATGTCCGTCAAATGCGGCGTTGTCGGTCTTCCGTATGGAGGGGCGAAAGGAGGGGTGATTTGCGATCCGCGCAAGTTAAGCGAGGGTGAACTGGAACGGGTCAGCCGCGGATTTATGGAAGCGATTTCACAAATTGTCGGGCCTGACAAAGACATACCGGCGCCGGATGTGTACACCAATCCGAAAATTATGGGCTGGATGATGGATACGTTCAGCCGCTTGAACCACAAGTTTTCTCCGGGTGTGATCACCGGCAAGCCGTTGATTCTTGGCGGCTCCAAAGGGAGAAACGAATCGACGGCACGCGGCTGCGTCTTCACCATTGTGGAAGCAATGAAAGAGATTGGCAAGCCGATGCAGGGGGCGACTGTCGCCATTCAAGGGTTTGGCAATGTGGGACGAATCTCGGCCAGACTGTTGCATGAACGGGGCTGCAAGATCGTCGCGGTCAGCGATTCCAACGGCGCTGTCTACGATTCCAATGGGTTGGATGTTGCCAAACTTGAACAGCGGAAAGATGCGAGATTGCCATTGGATGGCGACGGTGCCAGCAAAATCGGGCAAAATGAACTGCTGGAATTGGAGGTGGACATTTTGCTTCCGGCGGCGCTGGAAAATGCAATCACCTCTGAGAATGCGGGCCGCATCAAAGCGTCGATTATTGCGGAAGCGGCAAACGGCCCCTTGACTCCCGATGCGGACGAAATTGTCAACGAAAAAGGGATTTTGGTCATTCCCGATATTTTGGCGAATTCCGGCGGAGTAACGGTTTCTTATTTTGAATGGGTGCAAAATCTGATGAACTACTATTGGAGCGAGGAAGAAGTGAATGGCAAGCTGGCCGATGTCATGATCCGGAGTTTTCATGAAGTCAACCAGCTTGCCAAGCAGCACAATACAAACCTTCGCACCGCCGCGTACATGATTTCCCTGCAGCGCATCGCGGAAGCCATGAAAGCGCGCGGCTGGGTGTAGGTTAGGTATAGGTGTAAGTGCAGGAGCGAGTGTCATGGACTCGGATGGCTAAACCTGTCAATTGTATACCCCTGAACCTGTCAGAAGGTCAGGGGTTGTTTGCGGTATCGATCCATAAAATCGGCGAGTTCGACGGCTTCGGGATCAGCGGAGGATCGCAGTGCGTCGATGATCCGTTGTTGCGTTTCGGCCGATTTGTTTTGGCTCAGCTTATACTTTCCTTCGATTCTCGCAATCTCAACCTGGAATCCGACAATTCCCTGCAGCATTTGTTCGTAATACTGCTCGTCGAGATGCTGCAGCAGTTCCGATTCCGGTTCATAAAACTTCACCGTATCCACGATCAACTGCTTCAGTTCCTTTGCCTCGTGAAGGATGGAGAATCTGCCGTACACATGAACTGCGGTATAATTCCATGTAGGCACCGTCTGTTTTTCCGCGTACCATGACGGAGAAATATAAGCATGCGGGCCTTGAAACAAGACCAAGACCTGTGAGCCCTCAAGGTTTTTCCAATGTGGATTCCCTTTAGCCAAATGACCGGCCAAATACGCTGGTTTACCGTCTGATTCTTTGTACAGAAACGGCAGGTGAGTGGCAAAAACCGCTTGCTCAACCTGGGAGATCAAGCTTCCAAAACTGTATGTTTGGATGAACCTGGTGAGTTCCTGATCGTCCGATACCTTAAAATGTTCCGGAATGTACATGTCTGATTCTCCTTTCCTTTGTTGAAGAAGTCGGGCTCATTCAATAGTTCAAGAACAACAATCCGAAGACCTTTTTTTCATTGGAGTTTATAAAAAATTAAGAATTTGTTTCGTGTGTTTTTACAACTGCCGTCTATGATGGTGACAGCAGGACGAAGTTTCTGCGGATTCGACAAACTGACCGGGAGGAATTGAGATGAACAAACGCGCAAAAATCGGTATCGCAATCGGCGCCAGCAGCATCGTCATGCTGACCAGCGCCTATGCAGCGATGGCGGACAGTTCGGGATATGACGCTTACAAATCCGCCGTCAAACAGACCCATGCGGCCAAGAACATGACAGCTTCTTTCGACGTTACGGTTACAGACAACGGACAGCAGGCGATTGAAGTCACATCCACTGCCAAAATGAATCATGAAGCACGGCAGAGCAGCGGTCAGATCACGCTGAAGAGTGCGGAGCAAACGGAAACGGTCGAATTGTTCCGGCAGTCGGACAAAACGGTGGTCAAGACGGGATCCAGCGATGTCTACAATGTGATTGCAATGGGCAATCGGCAAATGAACCACATGAAAAAGTTCGACCAGAGTTCCGACCACCAGCAAGATATGGAAAAGGTCATGGACGCTTTGTTTAAGAATCTGGACAATTACATGACGGTCGATGCAAAAGCGGACGGCAGCAAGCAAATTTCACTACAAATGGCCGAGGGGCAAGTTCCGGCAGCGGCCAATGCAATCGGCTCCATGCTTTTGAAATCTGCCGGTGAACATCACAACCGGATGAATTTCGGACAACAGGATGAGAATCCGCTTGTCCAAGACATGCGGGCTTTTCACGACCAGCTTCCGAAATTGACGCAAGATGTGCAAATTCAACAAGTGGAAGCGCAGGCGATCGTCGACAAGGACAATTACCTTGACGCGCAGGAAGCAACTCTCGTCATATCCGGTAAGGATGCGGCAGGACAATCCCACGAGGTGGTCATTCATGTGCAGGCCGACCTGTCAAATGTGGGGCAAACAACCGTGGACGCTCTCGATTTGACAGGCAAGACCGTCAAAGAGATTTCTCCTGCGGAAATGAAGCATCACCCCCGTTTTCGATAAGCCGGCAAACCGAAGGTCATCGAGCAATGGATAGGGTCTTCGGACCCTATCTGTTATCCAAAGGGGGGGAATCGGCATGGAAAATGTTTTGGAGGTTTCACAATTAACAAAAACGTATTCCAATCAGCGGGGAATCCGGGAGGTCAGTTTCACGATTCGCCGGGGTGAGGTATTTGGCTTTTTGGGTCCCAACGGAGCCGGAAAAACGACAGTCATGAAGATTATTACAGGACTGGCGCGGGCGGATCGGGGTTCCATCAAAATTTTTGGGTTTGAGCAGCCGGACAAATTTGAGAAGGCGATGGAGAAAGTCGGAGCCTTGATTGAAACCCCGGCTTTTTACGAACATCTGAATGCCCGCCAGCATTTGCAGATGGCAGCCCGGCTGTATCCGGACCTGGAGAAATCGCGAGTCGATGAAGTGCTTGCCCTGGTAGGATTGGAATCGGTGCAACAGGAACGAATCAAAGGGTACTCGACAGGAATGAAGCAACGATTGGGCCTCGCCTTGGCATTGCTGTCCAAGCCGGAGCTGGTGCTGCTGGATGAGCCCACCAACGGACTTGATATTGAAGGAAGGGCCGATTTTCGACAAATGGTGCGGCAGCTTGCAGCGGAGGAACAGGTGACTTTCTTCATTTCCAGCCACATTGTTGAGGAAATTCAATCGGTGTGCACGCGAATCGGATTGTTGTATGAAGGGCGCTTGATTCGGGAAGGATCGGCTGCCGACCTGGTGGACGAACAAGGGTCGCTGGAACAATTTTTCCTCTCCGAAATCTCGCAGGCGAAAGGAGAAGCCGTCCATGGATAATGTGATCCGGAACTTGCAAAACGAATGGCAAAAGATCCTGTCGACAAAAAAGACGTATGTCTTGTTCGCGCTCTCCTTCCTGGTTCCGCTTGTTATCGCGTGGGGATTGACAAGTGCTCAGGCAGGAATCGGAATCAATATCGGCAATGCCGCGCAGTTTATGATGCTGATGGTGAGTCTTTTTACTTCCGTTTTGCTTCCGTTGTTTCTTGGAATGGCTGCGATTGATCTGTTTACCGGGGAGGTCCACTCCCGTACGATGAACTGGATCTTGCTTCGCCCGATTGCCAGATGGAAAGTGTATGTTTCCAAGGTGCTCGCTCTGGCGGTCTATCTGGCGACCCATCTGGGGATTGCTTGGCTGTCTTCCGTTCTCGCTTCCGTCTGGCTTGCCAACGATTCACTGCTGACAGGAGCGGTCGAGGGGCTGCAGGCTTTTGGCCTTTCCCTGTTTCCGCTGTTTGCCTTTGTGCTGCTCGTCGTGTTCATGGCCCAATGGTTCAAGAGCAGCAGTTCGGCCTTGGTATTTGCGATTCTCTTCTATTTGGCTGCCGTGTTTGTGCCGATTTGGTTTCCGAAACTGGCCGCGCTCTCGCCGACCCATTATTTTGACTGGTACAAACAATGGATGGGAAGCGCCGTATCGGATTGGAAACTGATGCGCAGTTCGCTGTTTCTTGCATCATCGGCCAGCTTGTTTTTTTCATTGGGATTGACTATGTTTGAAAAAAGAGACTATTAAGATTGAGGGATTGCCATGTCCATCAGGATTCGACTCCTGCTCTCCTATATTGCCATGCTGATTGTGCCCGTTGTCCTCTTTATATTGGCCGGATTGCTGCTGGCGGCGGTTTTTCTGGGAGACCTGAAAGCGGCAGGGAAATTCTACAATCTGGATTTTCTCAACCATCAAGAGGTCCGGGAATTGCTCCATCGGGAATCGGCGATGGCTTATGAATTGCGCTATTTGGCCGAACATCAACCGGAACGGCTG
>JAGVBM010000352.1 GCA_020059765.1 Bacillota bacterium | reverse complement strand
TCCACACATGACGTGGCGAATATCGCGAAAACAAAAAAAGCGATTCGCAAAGCGTTTGAAACGCAAAAGAAAGGCATGGGGTTTTCCTTGGTGGAAGTGCTCTCCACCTGCCCGACCAATTGGGGACTGGATCCGATCGAATCGCTGCAATGGGTGAAAAACAATATGGTTCCTGTTTATCCGCTTGGCGTGTATAAAGACAAGGAAAGGGAGGGAGCCTGATGTTGCACGAGATTCTCATCGCAGGTTTTGGTGGACAGGGAGTCATGTCCATGGGACAATTGTTGGCGTATGCAGGCATGATTGAGAACAAACAAGTGTCGTGGCTTCCTTCCTACGGTCCCGAACAGCGGGGCGGGACCGCCAACGTATCGGTGATTGTCAGCGACAAGCCGATCGGTTCACCGGTTATTTCCCGTCCGTCAGCCGCCATCGTGCTCAACAACCCGTCGTTTGAAAAATACGAGCCGTTGGTCATGCCGGGCGGTGTGCTGATCTCGAACAGTTCACTGATCGACCGCAAATCTCGGAGAACCGATATCACGGTCATTGAAGTGCCGGCATCGGAGATCGCCAATCAAATGGGAGATCCAAAAGTCGCCAATTCTGTAATTCTGGGCGCATTTTTGGAATTCTCGAAAGTGGTGTCGCCTGAGGCAGTCATTGAATCGTTGAAAAAAGTTCTGTCCAGCAAAAACCAACACTTGATCCCACTCAATCAAGCGGCCTTGGAAAAAGGAGCAGAAATCGTCTTACAAGGGGTGTAGCACACATGTCCAACCATGTTCCGTCCGATATTGAAATCGCACAAGCCGCAACGATGAAACCGATTCGGGAAATCGCCGAATCATTGGGACTCGCCGAAGATGAATGGGAGAGTTACGGGAAATATAAAGCCAAAATCGACATGTCCGTATTGCGGCGCTTGGAATCGAAACCGGATGGCCGCTTGATTCTGGTGACTGCCATCAATCCGACTGCGGCGGGGGAAGGCAAAACCACCGTCAGCGTAGGATTGTCGCAAGCATTGAACCGGATCGGCAAGAAAACGATGCTTGCTCTGCGCGAACCTTCGTTGGGTCCGGTATTCGGCTTAAAAGGCGGAGCCGCAGGCGGCGGGTATTCCCAGGTTGTGCCGATGGAAGATATCAACTTGCATTTTACCGGCGACTTCCATGCCATCACGTCAGCCCACAACTTGCTGGCAGCACTGCTTGACAACCATATTCAGCAGGGCAATGCCCTCGGCATTGATCCACGGAGAATCGTGTGGAAGCGTGTGCTTGACATGAACGACCGCTCACTTCGAAACATTGTGATCGGATTGGGAGGCAAAGCCAACGGTGTCCCGAGGGAAGACGGATTTGACATTACGGTTGCATCGGAGATCATGGCGGTACTTTGCTTGTCCCAAGACCTGCATGATCTGAAGCAAGCGCTGTCCCGCATGCTGGTGGCGTACACCTATGACAACAAACCGATCTATGCGGGTGACTTGCAGGCAGAAGGAGCGATGGCCGTCGTCCTGAAAGATGCGATCAAACCCAACCTGGTGCAAACCCTTGAAAACACCCCGGCTTTGATTCATGGCGGACCGTTTGCCAACATCGCCCACGGATGCAACAGCTTGATTGCCACTCAGCTGGCCATGAAACTGGGCGATTATACGGTCACGGAAGCCGGATTCGGTGCCGATCTGGGAGCCGAAAAGTTCCTCAACATCAAATGCCGGAGAGGCGAATTGACGCCGTCTGCCGTTGTGATCGTCGCGACTCTGCGCGCTTTGAAAATGCATGGCGGCGTACCGAAAGACCGCTTGAAAGAAGAGAACGTGAACGCGTTGACGGATGGATTCCACAATCTGGAAAAACACACGGAAACAATTGGCCGCTTTGGGCTCCCCTTTGTAGTGGCTTTGAATCAGTTCCATACAGATACGCAAAATGAAATCGAGCAGTTCAAGAAACTGTGTGTGGAACGGAATATTCCTTTTGCCTTGGCGGATGTATGGGGAAAAGGAGGAGCCGGCGGCGAGGAATTGGCGCAAAAAGTCGTGGAAATCGTCGAAACGGACAGTTACCAGACACAATTCCAGTTGTTGTATGACGCAAAACAAACGATCCAGGAAAAGATCGAGCGAATTGCCAAGGAAGTTTACGGTGCAGACGGGGTTCATTTTACAGAAGAAGCGAAAAAACAAATGGCCGCCTATCAGGAACAAGGTTGGGATCAACTTCCCATTTGCATGGCGAAGACTCAGTACTCCCTGTCCGACAATCCGGAACTGTTGGGCAGGCCGAGTGGATTCCAGATCACTGTGCGGGAATTGAAACCGTCCCTTGGTGCAGGATTTATTGTCGCGTTGACAGGAAAAATTATGACGATGCCGGGACTGCCGAAGCGTCCTGCCGCTTTGAACATGGATATTGATGAGCAGGGAAACGTCAGCGGGTTGTTCTAAACCGAGTGTTACCGTATCAGCAATTGTTCCGTAAAATGCAAACTGCGTCTGGCGGTGATCAGACGCAGTTTTTTTGTTGTCAGACGCCTGAAGAAGTTCAGTCATAGATTCAACTTGATGTGCCCGGAACTATGAAGAATTGGGCGATCAATGATAGGACACAAGCCGTTACAAACCCTCCTGAAGCGACATAAACTATCACGCTAATACAAGGAGGCTATCCGATGAAAAAACAAAATACTTCGGCCAATACAAAGATTGTCTCGCCCTGTGTCATTTTTTGCACCAATTTGTGCAGAAACTTTTTCCCATTTCAAAGGTGTTTTAACCAGTGTATCGCATGTCACGGATTCGACCGCTTGACAGCGGTGGGAAGCGGACGTTTTCAGGCGAAAGGGACTGGGACAACAATACGTTCCGGCAAAATCAACACAAAACGCAACTGTGGCTGCAAATGATTCACGAGCAGAAGCTTTCTGATGAATCAGTCTGAACGAAGCAATCTTCTCGCACTAACCTTGCGGTTAGTGCATTTTCCGTTGTTTGTAACGATCTCGAGTACACTCTAATGATTCAGCAAAGAGTTCAATGGTGATTGTCGAAATATAATGTTTCTTTGGAAAAAAATATTGACGAATTTTCAGTATTGTATACAATGATTATATACAATA
>JAGVBM010000407.1 GCA_020059765.1 Bacillota bacterium | reverse complement strand
CCGGTAAAGTTCCAAATGGCTAAGCAGCACATGCAAGCGGAAAGAAACGAAGAGGCTGCGGCCGATCAGCAAGTGCAAGCGGAAACAGGCGAAAAGGCTGCGACTGATCAGCAAACTCGCGCGGAAAGCTTGCCGCAAGCCTCCATATACAGCGAACAGGAACGGTTGGTACAGTTGCGCGTCGATGCGGTGGTCGATTTTGTTGCGTATGCCAAACAGGAACTGCAGCCGCTGGGGGTGAAAGTCAGTGTGGACATCTTCGGCTATGCCGCCACATTGCCGGAAGCGCCGGGAATTGGCCAAAACTTCTCCCGAATTTGCGAAAACGTGGATGTGATCTCGTCCATGATCTATCCTTCCCACTGGGGGCCCGGATATTTTGGAATATCCAAACCCGATCTGGAGCCGTACCGATTGGTGTCCGAATATGCCAAATCGGAAACCGACAAACTGTCCCAACTGCAAAACCGAGTGATATCCCGCCCCTGGCTGCAGGACTTTACGGCACCATGGTTGGGGCAAGGAAACTATCGATCCTATGGAATAGCCGAAGTGGAGGCGCAGATTAAAGCGCTGCAGGATAACGGAATTCGCGAATTTCTTCTTTGGAATGCGGGAAACACGTACACGGAAGGAGTCGATTACACACCATAGCAAAAGCAGGTGAACAAATGTCGGAGGTGGAAGATGCAGCTCGAAACGAACTGCCCGTTTTGTTTTCCTCATGAGGATCCGCAGCAACGAATCGTGCTCGAAAATAATTACTGTTATTTCTTGCAAAAAGACGCGGAACAGACGGTACTGGAAGGCAGCGGCCTGATCGTTCCGAAATCGCACAGGGTGAACGCGTTTGCATTAACCCCTGAGGAGTGGAAGGCTACCTATGATCTGCTGCAGCACGCCAAGTCGATTCTCGACGAACAATATTCTCCCAAGGGCTATACACTTGGATGGAATGTGGGTGAGGCGTCCAATCAAACGATTCTCCATGCCCATCTGCATGTGATTCCGCGGTTTTCGGACGAACCGTACGCTGGAAGGGGGCTTCGTTATTGGCTTAAACAACCGGCAAACAAACGACCCGGCAAGAGAGACGAATGACTGAACAACTCAGGCTTTCTTTTTCTTTTTCTGCAGAGACTTGCGCAATTCTTCTTCGCTGATGTTTCCGCGAATAAAAGACGAGATGATTTTCAGATCCGTTTTTTTCATAAACGATCACGCTCCAGAAGATTTGATGCTATCATTCTGGACGCGAAACTATGGTTTTATACAAGACCCCCTTGAATTCATATTCAGGGGGCCGTATTTTTACAGAGTCGCGATTACTTTGTTTGAGACGGTTGTACTCCACTGGAAGCCGGAAGAGTCGGCTGCAGCTTGCCGCCGTAGATTTTCCAAGAGCCGTCCGGCATTTTCTTCAAATAGAGAAGATCGTGAGATTCTCTTGTTCCCGTATTCGACGTGTTGTCCTTTGTTGCAGTTACGGTATAGGTGCCCGCATGCAGTTGGACAGCGGCGTACCGGTTTGATTTGCGCACCACCTCGGCTGTCCACTCGCCTTCGTGTTTGTATTCGAAGGTTACGCCTTCAGAAACATAGGCGATCAAAACATCCGTGAAATAATCGTTCATCGCTTTGTATAAATCGGTGCCAGCGGCAGCTATCACGTCTTTAAGCTTGCCATAGTCCTCCGCTTGAGTGGCGTTTTTTACCACTTCGTAAGCCGCTTGATCCTGATTGATGACGAGTTCAGTAAGTGTTGCATCGTCCGGCAGATCCGTATTTTCTTTGTGCAGCGCCCGCTGCAGCATCACCATGGCTTCGGCGCGGGTCGAATTGTCGTTGGGGCGGAAGGTGGTTCCATTCACGTCGCCGGTGACAATTCCGGCTTGGCTGGCTGCCTCCACATAGGATTTGCCCCAATATCCGTTGACATCGGAAAATTCTTTGGCGGTGCCTGCAAAGGAAACGGTTTTTTCAAACGCCCGCACGATCAGCGTTGCGATCTCACCGCGCGTAATCTCCTTGTTTGGTGCAAATTCCGTATCGGAAGCTCCGTTCACCAATCCTAATGAACTGACGATGCGAACATAGTCGAAGTACCAGTTCCCAGGCTGGACATCGGTGAAGGTCTTAGCTTCCGCCACGCTTTCGAGATGCAGCGACTGAACCAGAATCTTGACGAATTCCGCGCGGGTAATGTTGTTTTGCGGTCTGACCGCAAAGGTGCTGTCTGTCTCGGCATATCCGTTAATAATGCCAGCTTGCACAAAATCGGTCAACGTGTCTTGCGCCCAATGTCCTTGAAGATCGGTGACAGCGTATTTTTTCAGCGCGGTGGCATCGACGGCGGGAGCACCTGAACCAGCTGCAGCCGCAGGTGAAACAGGAAGGAAAAGAAGGGAAGCGAGAGATAAGCTGCCGATGAAACGACGTATAGCGGATTGTTCCATAACTAGGCTCCTTTGGTTGAAATTTAGGGTTTGCTGTCATTTTATCTTGGCCGAAGCACATCGAGAAAGGGGTCAGATATTGGGTGCAGATGAAAAAAAAGACAAGTCCTTCAACTTGCCCGCAGCATGCAAGTGGGCAGGGAAGACTTGTCGAAAAGAAGATCAAACGGTCGTGAACTGTTCTTCTTCCGTCGAGCCGATAAGCGCAATAGTGGAAGAGGAACCGCCGGAAATGACCTGCGCCACGTCGTCGAAGTAACCGGTACCGACTTCCCGTTGATGACGGGTCGCGGTGTATCCGTAGGGTTCACTGGCAAATTCCGCTTGCTGCAGTTCGGAATAGGCGGCCATGCCGCGTTCCGCGTAACCGCGAGCCAGTTCGAACATGCTGTGGTTCAGAGCATGGAAACCGGCCAGCGTGACGAACTG
>JAGVBM010000018.1 GCA_020059765.1 Bacillota bacterium | reverse complement strand
GTGATAGAATATTGCCTTGAAGTGAATTTGGCGCTTGTATAATTCAGAAATTTCAAAAAAGGGGTGTCTTATGATGAAAGCGTTTACCATCTTGGCGACTGTTTTGCTGGGGATGGGTCTTGTCGCCTGCGGGTCCAACCAGGTGAACAAAGCTGCGGAGAACGGCATTACGTACACATTAAAACTGGGCCATCTCCAAAATGACAATCATCCCTACGCAAAGGGAGCCGAAAAATTTAAAGAAGTTGCGGAGAAAAAATCGAACGGCAAAATTAAAGTCCAAATTTTCGGAAACAGCACACTGGGCAACGCTCGTGACGAGATTGAGGGGTTGCAATTGGGAACCATTCAGATGCATATCGGTTCTATCGCCCCGGTGGCGAACTTTGCTCCAAAAATGGGTGCGTTGAGCTTGCCGTATTTGTTCCGTGACAGAGAACATGCCATTAAGGTCTTGGACGGTCCCATCGGTCAGGAAGTTGCCCAGGGCATGGAGGACAAAGGAATTGTTCTGCTGTCCTATATGGAAAACGGGTGGCGGCATACCACAAATAATGTTCATCCGATAGTCAAGCCGGAAGATTTCAAGGGATTGAAGATGCGCGCTCTGGAAAGCCCCGTCTACGTCGAGATGTTTAAGGCGCTTGGCGCGCAGGTGCAAACGATTCCGTTTGGAGAACTGTATACCGCTTTGGAACAAAAAGTGGTGGACGGTCAGGAAAACCCGTTGGCCCAAATTGCAACCAATAAATTTTATGAAGTTCAAAAATATTTGACTCTGGACGGACACACGTATGATCCGGCGGTTGTTTTGATTTCGAAAAAAACACTGGACAGTATGCCCGCCGATTTGCAGCAGGTCGTTAAGGATGCGGCCAAAGAAGCTAGCGATTATGAACGCAAGTTCTCGGAAGAACAGGAAAAATCATATTTGGACCAGTTGAAAAAAGCAGGCATGCAAATCGTGGAGAATCCGGACAAAAAGGCGTTTCAGGCGGCGGTTCAGCCGGTATACGACAAATTCAAGGACAAATACGGGGATATTGTGAAAAAGATTGTCGACACAAAATAACTTCCATTGAAGGGGGAAGACTCTTTTGTTCGGATGGCTGCTCTTGCTCAGCAACGTTATCGATCAAATTTTTAAGAAAATCTTGCTGGTTCTGTTTGCCGTCGCAACCGTACTGACCGTGTTCCAGGTGATCAACCGTTTTTTGATCGGCCTTCCTTTTCCGTGGGGAGAAGAGTTGATCCGCTTTCTGTTTGTATGGGTTGTCTTCCTGGGAATCGGCATCGTGTACAAAGCGAAAGGTCACGCAAATGTGGAACTTCTGACCGCACAATTGTCTGAAAAGAGCCAACGATTGCTGGAGTTTGCAAGCGAATTGGCATGCCTGGCGTTCTTTTTCCTGCTTCTTTTCCAGGGATATAACTTGTTTACCGTTACGATGAACCAAATATCCCCTTCCATGCAGATCAACATGGGGCTCGTTTACCTCGCCGTTCCCGTCTGCGCCCTGGCCTGCCTGATCCATGGAATTGCCAACCTGACTTCCTTGTTTAGGAATGGGGATGCCGGATCGGCGGTGGAAAAAAGGGAACATATTGAAATTCACCCGTAGAGGAGGTGTTTCGTTTGTCGATTGCAGTTTTCGTGGCTTTGTTTTTGTTCCTGTTAATCGGGACACCGATTGCCGTGGGGTTGGGACTGGCTTCGATCGCCGGCATCCTGATTGCGGATGTGCCTTTGACCGTTGTGGCGCAGCGAATCTTTGTGGCGATCGATTCCTTTCCTTTATTGGCAATTCCGTTTTTCATGCTGGCGGGAGACTTGATGATCGAAGGGGGAGCGGCGCAAAGGCTGACGAATTTTGCATACGCGTTGGTCGGTACCCTGCGGGGCGGACTTGCCCAGGTTTCCACCTTATCCTGCATGATGTTTGCGGGAATTTCCGGATCGGGGGCCGCTGACACGGCAGCTGTCGGAAAAGCGATGATCCCGGCTATGCAGATCAAGGGATACGATAGAGGATTCGCCGCTTCCACCGTTGCGTCAGCCGGCGCCCTCGGCATCGTGATCCCGCCGTCCATTCCGATGATCATCTATGGCGTTACCACTGGCGCTTCGATTGGCGCCCTGTTCTTGGCCGGTGTGGTTCCGGGTATTTTGATGGGGTTGTCGATCATGTTTCTTAACTACTATATTTCGAAAAAACAGGGATACGGAGTCGGGATCGAACGGATTGCCTGGATTGAACGGGCGAAAGCCCTGCGCGAGGGAGTTTGGGCCCTGCTGCTGCCGGTTATCATTATCGGAGGCATCAAAGCAGGGATTTTTACACCCACCGAATCGGCCGCCGTCGCAGCCGCCTACGCGTTTCTGATCGGAATGTTTGTCTACAAAGAGTTAAAATGGAGCGCTTTGCCTCAACTATTTATACGGTCGGGACTGACAACGGCGATGATCGTCTTTATCATTGCCGCCGCCAACTTGTTCGGGTGGATTCTTACCTATGACCAACTGCCGAAAGCGCTTGCCAATGCTGTCTTGAATATTTCAACCAATCCTTATATGATCCTGTTTCTGATCAACATTGTGTTGTTTATCGCCGGAATGTTTCTGAACGCTTCGGCAGCGATCACCATTCTGGCTCCCATGTTTCTCCCGATGGTTACGGCTGCCGGAATCGATCCTGTCTTCTTTGGAGTTGTAATGGTTGTGAATCTGGCAATCGGATTAATTACGCCCCCTGTCGGGCTTGACCTGTTTATAGTGCAGGGTATTGCGGAAATCCCGTTCGGATCGTTAATCAAAAGCATCATTCCGTTTATTGGGCTGCTGGTGATCGATTTGCTGCTGATTACCTATTTACCTGCGATGTCAATGTGGCTGCCGAATTTATTCAAGTAAAGCAGATGTCGGGGAGGCTTCCGGCCCCACCCCAACAAATTCCGTTCCCGGCTTCGTGCCGGGAATTTTTTGCATTATTCCAAGATATCGGTTTCATTTTTGGATTTCAAATCGGCATTGGAGGTATGGCAACTACATCATCAATACCAAATAAGGATCTGGAAATAAAAAATCGGGGAGCGATGAAAGATTTGCTCCCCTTTTTTTCGCTATTTGGCTTTCGGAACTAGCTTTTGCAAACGTATTCCTTCTCCGGTGTAATAGTTTCTGACTTCGAGCAGATCGTTGGTGTAATAATCGTGAAGTTGGATCGGAGGTTTTTGTAGCCGACAAACAAAAATCATGCAACTCCTCCGCCGATTGCAAGTTAGCCATTGTACACATGTTGAACCTAGCAGCTTCCATGTGCT
>JAGVBM010000344.1 GCA_020059765.1 Bacillota bacterium | reverse complement strand
TTGGTAACAGGCGCATCCCGGGGATTGGGGAGAGCGGACGCGTTGGCGTTGGCCCATGCAGGGGCGGATGTAGTGATTACCGACATTTTGTTGGAAAGCGATGCATCGGCAGCCGAAGCAAACCGATACGGCCCCTTGAATCAACGGATGCAAGCGAACCGGGTGGTCTACGCCGAGCAAACGGCGGAAGAGATTCGCCGCATGGGGCGCCGCGCGCTTGTCTGCAAAATGGATGTGACCAACAAGCGGCAGGTGGAGGATGTTTGTCGCAAGGTCAAGGATGAGATGGGGGGCATCCACATACTCGTCAATAACGCGGCGATTCTGGACCATGTGTCGCGGATTGAGTTCCAGAGCGACGAGTTTTGGGAACGTGACCTGCGCGTCAATTTGACCGGCGCTTACAACACAACCAAGGCCGTCTGGCCGATCATGAAGGAGCAGCGATGGGGGCGGATCATCAACATGGCGTCTGTCGCCGGAACGATGGGCGGATTCGGGCAGGCCAGTTATTCAGCCACCAAATCGGGCATCCTGGGGTTCACCAAGAGCATGGCGTTGGAAGGCGCCAAATACAACATTACCGTAAATGCCGTCGTACCCGGAATCATCAATACGGAAGCGTTTCAAACCACTGACCCGAGCATGCGGGAGAGGATGATCCAGCGCACCGCTTTCAAACGGCCCGGCGAACCGGAAGACATAGCGAATGCAGTCTGTTTTCTGGCTTCTGATCATGCCAAATACATTACCGGCATCGAACTGAACGTGTCCGGCGGGATTGAACTGTTCACGTATTAGTTTTGATTCAGGGGGGATGACGATGAAGAGAGGAAACGATGCGTTGATCCTGGATGCGGTTCGCACGCCCTTGGGACGGAAAAAGGGGATGCTCAGCAGCGAGCGCCCCGACGAACTGGCGGCCCATGTGCTGCGGCAAGTCGTGAGTCGGAACCGGATCGAACCGATGGAAATTGAAGACGTGAAAATGGGTTGCGTCACCCAGATTGGCGAACAAGGGTTCAATATCGGCCGACAAGCAGCACTGATTGCCGGTTTTCCGGTCGAGGTATGCGGGGTCAGTTCCAACCGGATGTGCGGATCGAGTCTGGAAACATTGCATCAGGCCGCGCATGAAATCATGGCGGGCATGGGGGATGTGTTCATCGCGGCGGGCGTGGAAAGCATGAGCCGGGTGGCGATGGGCAGCGACGGCGGCGATTTGAGCCCGAAACTGCTGGAGCTATACCGGATTATCCCGCAGGGATTGGCGGCCGAGTGGGTGGCCGAACAATGGAAGTTGTCACGGCAAGAAATGGACGAATACTCGCTGGAAAGCCATCGGAGAGCCGTGAGGGCGAAGACGGAAGGCCGCTTCGCCAACGAACTCGTGCCGCTTGAAGCAGCAACGCCAGAGGGTAATAGGAAGGTCATGACGGAAGACGAAACCCCACGCACCGACACGGATTTGGAACAAATGGCCCTGCTTCCTCCCGCGTTCCAGATTGACGGCAAGGTGACCGCCGGCAATTCCAGCCAGATCTCGGACGGTGCGGCTGCCGTTTTGCTCGCTTCGCGGAACAAGGCGGAGAAAATGAGATGGAAACCGCGGGCGCGAATTGTTGCGACGGCGACTGCCAGGGTCGATCCGACGATCATGCTGACCGGCGTGATTCCGGCAACGGAAAAAGTGTTGAAAAAAGCGGGTCTTGCCATCAGCGATATCGATTTGTTCGAAGTGAATGAAGCATTCGCGTCGGTCGTGCTTGCCTGGCAGAGGGAAACCGGTGTTGCCTGGGAGAAAGTCAATGTCAACGGAGGGGCGATCGCCTTGGGCCATCCCCTTGGCGCAAGCGGGGCAAGAATTACCGCCACCCTGCTGAATGAATTGGAGCGAAGACAACGGCGCTACGGATTGATGACGATGTGCATCGGATTCGGGATGGCGATCGCAACGGTGATCGAACGAGAAGAATAGACGGAAAACGTGAAGAATAGACGGACTGGAGGAAGCGGTCGATGCAAGAACTGAAAACCGTTTGTCCGCATGATTGCCCGGATACGTGTTCGATTATAGCTCGCGTGGAAGACGGGAAGGTCGTGTCGACACGGGGAGATCGGGAGCATCCTTATACGCGCGGCGCTTTGTGCGCGAAAGTATTGCGCTACGCAGAACGAATCGAGTCACCGGATCGCGTGCTGTATCCGATGAAACGGACTGGATCGAAAGGATCGGGACAATTTTCCCGTATCACGTGGGAAGAGGCCTTGGATCTGCTTGTGGAACGGCTGCGGCAATCGATCGAGGAATACGGCGGGGAAACTGTATATCACTTCAAGGGAAGCGGCACCATGGGACTGATTCAGTCGAATATCCACACCCCGTTTCTGCACAAGTTGGGGGCCAGCCGCGCCCAAGGTTCTTTGTGCTGTCCGGCGGCGGATGTCGGCTGGGAATATACGGTCGGCAAACAGATGATCAACCGCCCTGAAACTGTGGCGGAGACGGATCTTTTGCTCGTCTGGGGCATGAACATGGCGACGACCAATATGCATACGTTGGCATTGTTCCAGGAAGCAAAGCGAAAAGGAGCCCGGATGATTGTGATCGATCCCTACCGGAATCGGACGGCCAAACAGGCGGACTGGCACATTCCGATTCGTCCGGGAACGGATGCCGCCTTGGCCTT
>JAGVBM010000006.1 GCA_020059765.1 Bacillota bacterium | reverse complement strand
TGGTTGAATCAGAAACATCTGGTTGCGCAGGGTAATTTCCTTAGCCTCTGCATCAATAATTTCCTTAATGTCACTCCCATCTGTACCACGTAAAAGAAAGACATCACCTATTCCCAAGATGTATTGATTCAAATGTGGGTTCTCTTGAACAGCGTAAAGATAGGGTAAGATCTGCCTAATCATTTCAGGCTGGCTCTTGCCAGATTCCAAGAACTTCTTTACTACCTCAAATTTGTTTAATCCCCAGTGCAACGATCGACTATAGCAATGTTCATTTCCCAACAGAATCTGCCGGAACGGGGAAGCTTCAATTCCATGCAATGCTCCTTTGTACCAATACAACAAAAGACGCATGTTGAAAAAGGTCTTATCCTGATCAATGTATACATCATACTTCCAAGGCAAATAAATTAACTCGTCGAAATAAAGTTGCGCTTTTGCAACAACAAAAGAACCATTTGCCACGTATAACTGATTCTGAGTAATTTGTGCCAAAGCTTGAAAAGGCTCTCGAACTATACCTGTGTCGAGCAATTCGATTTGTGGCAAAGTACTTCGTAACCCATAGCGAAATCCGCCTTTTTCCAACAACAGCCTTTCTAAGTTGCTTTGTACCGGTGCGATCAGTTGTCCTATTTCCCCCAAACGTCTTGTAACATTTGCTTGTAGCACCTCCAAATAAGGGGAAGAATTCAAATATTCACGTTTAGGTAAAATCTCAATCATTAACTTCGAAAATTCTTCCCGGTTACATGAACTTTTATCTTCAAAGGTCTCACGTAATCTTCCGAGAAGAGTTCCGTCTCTTGTTACAAGGATAACCCGATTTTGTCCCTGACTGCGTCTCCCCACCCTGCCAAATCTTTGCAAAAACGAACTACCAGTACATTTTTCAGTTATTAATAGATCTGCATCAAAATCCACCCCGGCTTCTACAGCGCTGGTTGATATCAAAATCGCCCTGACCGCCTCTTTTGATTGAAAAGCCTGGATCAATCCCTTGCGTGCTCTTTTGGTCATGCTCCCAGTGTAAAGAATTACAGGAATGGTAGTTCCTTTGAGTAATCGAATGTGATGGATCCGAATCTTTTTGTCATTACTTAACTTTTCAAAAACTAGACCGAACGGAATTCCAAGGTTTTGACATTCTTCCACCAATTCATTTATTGAAACGGAGGGCAATGAAAAAAGTATATCTTGCTGAATATCAAACTTAATCGAGTTGAAGGGGATTGATGAGTTCATTAGCTTTCGTTCAATTTCAGAAGCGATATTCGTAAGTAAATGAGAATCATTCATTTGATGAAACCAAGTTTTCCAATTAACAACTGCCTGTGCCACTTCTTCTGCGTCCTGCGCAAGAGATTGAATGTATTGGTCCCATACACTCTGAAGTTCATAGCCGTAACTCTCTATGGTCTGTTTGTACAAATCAAAACTCAACGCTCCAACTTTTTGTAATATATGATAATGCTTATACAACTTACCAGCAGGTTTGAATGAAAGTTGTGTATTGCTATGCCGTTTATTAAAAAACGTTTCTGCTTGAGTGCGAACTTCGCTAATGATGTTTCCTATCACATCGGCACCCAGATCAGAAAGAAAAGCAGAAGTAAACCGTATTTCCATGTTATCGGGAAGCATTTTGAACAGAATCCTGACATTTTCCGTGCTTATTTCCATCCATTTTTGAATTAGAGATCGGTCAATACTCAAGTCTTTCATAGCCTGTATGACATCTTGACCTGCAACCTGTCCAAAAGGTTTATAAAAGCTCTTAAGTGCTTCTGCTTCCGTGTTGCTCTGTTCCGTACAATCGTAAAAAATCTGATGTACTCTCTTGGCCGAATTCATCACAAGAATCATACGTTGAAAATCCCCTGATGCTTCCCGAGACAACAAATTTCCCCAGTAAGTCGAATCGTTCCCGTTTTGGGGTTCCGAACGAAACAGCACATTTCCGACCTTCGAACGCCCCAAAATGTGTTTACCCCCCGAAAGACGGTGGACCACATCAGTAGGAGTGGCTGTAAGTACATGGATACGCATTCTATTCCGATTCAAAAAACGCAAGCGAATTTCTTGGATTCGGTCCAAAAAAGATTTCAGGTTGTATCCCATGAGACCCGACAACAAATGTGCTTCATCAACGACTATGTCATCCACATGACATAAGCTGTAGAAAAGAACTGAACTGTACTTTACATTTTTTTCAACGAACCAATATACGGCATCAGGAGTTGCTACAAGAATCGGTTTAGTGATTTGAGAAATTAATTCCCATCGGCTCATTCCGCCAAATATATACCCAATCTGATCTTCGTACCCAATAAGTGCCGCAACCTTACGAATCGTCTCCAGTTGATCTTCAAGCAAAGCCAGAGTCGGATACAAGAACAGCACTTTTTGCGAAGAACCTTTCTTTATCCTCAGCAGCAAGGGAATAACGACAGCCAAAGTTTTTCCTGCTGCAGTTCCCGCCACCAACACGCACTCTTCTCCATTACGTAAAAGCTGGAAGGCTTGGTATTGATGACGAAAGGGGTACATTTTTTTGTTTCCTATGTATTCTTGAAACAGTCGAACCTCTTCGCCTGTTGCTTCCATCTCCTCTTCAGGCGGATCGTTTGTCACCGTCACCCAATCCAACGCTCTCCCTCCTTCCCGATCATCCTCATTATATCCGGTATAAGTGACATGTACGGTCACCCTAAAAACTTCCGCAATTTTAATTTAGTGGTCCATTGTATAATTCCATCAGCTTTGTTGCTTCCAACTTTATGTTCTCACGTAATTCCCGAGGTTCAATCACTTCAACTTCGCTTCCATATTGCATAATCCAACGTTTGATACTATCCAAGCCACTTACACGAAGTTGCAGAAGGATTTCTCCATTTGGCAGATCGTGGGTTTTCTGACTTGAATGCCAAATTCTTTCCTTAATGTATGGGGCTTGGCTAGCAGAAAAGCGAAGCGTGACCTCATAAACCCGTTCTCCACGCTCTTCAAACAAACTGTCTCTCATGTAATGTTCGATATCAAATTGTTTGCGAATAAATGTTTGATCTGTCGTTCTTAAAGACCGGATACGTTGCAAAGCGAACATTCTCATGCTGTTCCGTTGATGGCAATAACCGATTAGGTACCACATTCCCCGACTTTTCCGTAAATGATAGGGGTTGATCATACGCTTACCAGTCGTTTGAGAGGAAAACGAATGATAGGTGATCTCTACAACGGTCTTTTGTTCAATAGCCCTCATAAATGCAAGAAATTGTTCGCGAAGATTCTCCGCTTGGAAATTCTCTTTTGCATACGAGATAGCTTCTTGCCAACCGTCGGCATCGAGACTAAGTTCATTCGGGAGCAAATGTGAGATCTTTTCCATTCCCGAAAACATGGCATTACGAACTACGGGGTCACCAATCTGTCCAGAGAATACAACCGCCATTCCCAATGCCAATTTTTCCTGATTTGTCAAATCAAAAGGAACCAATGAAAAATTGTCCCGGTTGTAATAGTAGCCTCCACGAACCTTGTCGTATTCGATGGGAGCTCCTAAACTATCCCGCAACATGTCAATGTCTCGCTGAATCGTCCGTGAGCTTACTTCTAACCTTTCGGCCAATTGCTGCCTTGAAGGATAACTCTTGTATGACAGCATTTGATGGATTTTATATAATCTTGGCCATATATGGCGTTCAATGTTCATCTCTTACACCTCAAATGTAGATTCTATATTTCAATGGTTTTCCCTTCCAAATCCCCTAAAAACGGGTCAACAAATATGCTGTTTCAAATTATTTTTCAGCCCTCAGAACGAGTCTTTTTAAATGAAAAACTATTTAGTTATTAGGGGAGGAGGTATTTCTGATTTAATTCAATTGCTCATTACTATCGATTATCATGCTATAATCTTCTTAGTGGGTAGTGCTCTACCACTACCTTTTGTAGGTCTTCCGTTCGTCGGGGGACCTTTCTTTATCGCCAGATTAAAAGCAATGCAAATGGGCCTAACTTCAAATAAAAAACTCTTATATTTGAACTCAAATATCTCCGCCCTCTCTTCTCCTCCCCTTTAATTCTTATTCAGGAATCTTCGAAGGGATACGTGCATAATTAATTCTATTGCTTTTTTATATTATAGGTATCCCCGGTTCACTATTCGATATCAATGTACTCACCACCAAACACACCTGATTTGCCCTAGTCCAAATACTGCCTGTTTTGAGGCATGGACAAGTTCACTCGCTAAAAGAAACGGTACGAATGGTTTTAGATCTCCTCTATAAACTGCCGATCCAACGAATCCACCAACTGCCATTTTGGAGTCCTGGCGTGTGGAATATCTTTCTAAATCAATCCACTGTGTATCTTGCAAAACGGTTTGCACAATTTCCGCCTTCTTCACCAAATCGGCAAAATCAGCATTCAAATTGACACCATGATGAAAGTAAAGAATACTGATTAGCCGTCTCATCAAAGAACGAAAGACAATATGAAAATCCGCCTTATTAGTGAAGTGGCCTTGCCACTTTGTGCGAAAAGGGGTTTCAAAATGAATGGTTACTTGTTCCGAATCCACCATTTGTATCTTTTCAGATAATGCTCTGCCCGTATATGTGACCAACTTATTGGATAACCGTCTCGTTTTCCCATCAAAAAGTACGTACGAAAGGTTTGATTGCATTTCCAAACCTTCGACACTCAATAATTTTACACGGTTTCTTCCGAGTCCGATTCCGCTTTCCGCCAGACGATCAAAAGTATAGACAAAATATGGGAAATATTTGATAGCTTCTCCCATTAACAATAATTCAAATGAAAATGTTTCACCTGATTTGTATCGTGTTTTTGAGTCCGTGTTTTCCCGCAAAATATACGGCCGGGGAACCCCCTCAAATTTTCGTTGAATTGCTGCATTTTCATCGGGTCGTGTCAGGAAAATATACGGAAAAGCACATATATTTTTGCTAGGACAACCCTCACATTCTAAAGCGGGGTGTGTACATACCAAGGATTTAAAAACCTGGCCGAATCCACCACGTAATGCAGCTGTTTTAAAAGCAGGCAACTCCAATCCCTGTTCCCCGGCCTGTAAGGTAAACCGGTACCTGGCAACTCTCAACTCTTCAAACACGTTAGTTTCCTCCCAAAAGTCCCCTTGAAAATCGGGTCCCCATGCTAAGTTATTTGCGTACAGCCCTAACGAGCGCCCACAGAGATATGATCAATGCTGCAATGCTTATGAAGAAAGTGACAGTTTGCACGCAGAACTCCTCCCTTTGACATACGTGAATAACGAGGGTATGATAGACATAAGATGGAGTATAGGGGAGGGCTTTCGCCCTCTCACCTACGTGTTGGTTGAGACTCTGACCGAGCAACCGGTTCAGGGTCTCTTGCTTTTCCGGTGGTTGATCAACGCCGTGATCAGGTTGATAACCGCCGTAATAAGCAAGATCCACTCCATCCGTACCACCCCCTTTCACTTGGGAGTGGAGAGTGTTATCACACCCTCAAGAAACAATATACCATATTATTCTAGTTTCGAACTGCATTAATTTTCAGACTATTTTGCGCTTTCCCCTCACCGGCTTCTTGACGCCAAATCCGGTACATTCTCTCCAACAAATTCTCCCTTGCTACTTGGTTATAGGGTACTTCAACAAAAGCTCCCGCAGTTGTCAAATACAATCCTGCTCGGTCTACGTTCCATCCCAATAGTTTCTCTACGACATGCACGTACAACTGAACTTGAGGCGTATATCGCTGGATCAATTGTTGAACTTCCTTGTTGCTTCGGCATCTGTGCGTTTTAAAATCAACTACGGTCGCACCTCCATCAGCCCTCAGCCATATTTTATCGATGACCCCGTTCATCAGCAATCCAGATTCTCTACCGATTCCCTCGTTCATGCCTTCCTTTAAGTGCTCCTTCAACTGTTCCGTATTTCGCAGAACACCATAAAGTTCTCCCTTACGGGCATCGTCAGAAGACAGGAAATAATTCCCCTCAAACAACCGAATCGCAAATGGAAGTTCACAGTAAACAACCTGGGCATTTCGACACTCATGATGAATATCGCTCTGAAGATACCTTTCGATATCGCTCCCCAGTCGCTCCCAAGCATGTTCAATCAGACTTGAACTGGAAATTCCCGCAGAAGCCAAGGCTGCCTTCAGGTGTCGCGTGCGAATGGTATCCAGATCATCCTCGTATCTCACATGTTCCAATACAGAATGAAGCACGTGTCCCCATTCGTGCCCTTCCAGATTTAGACGAGTACTTGCAATCAAAGGAATTCCGCGAGAAGCAGAAGAGTCGGATACCCCCTCCGCCAATAAGTCCACCCATTCAGTAACACTCCACATCCGGGAAGTGGGAGCCATTTCTAGGACAGGGGACAATTTTTCAGATCGGGTGATAGAGTTTGTTTGCTCAGCCGCGTCCTCCCGATTTGCTAGTGCATCCATCACACTGTTATTTTCGAGTCCTTCCGCAGACCGAATTCTTGGTACCACCGGAACTTCGTTCCGAACCCACAGTTTCCATGCTTGTCTCTCAATCATTCCTTGGCCTAGACCACGCTCCCGTAAATCCGGAATCAGAAACGGCAGCCAGTCAAAACAGTTGGAACATTCCTCCAGAGACTCCTTTTCCGTAAAAGCGGCAGCTGCTCCGGAGAGAATCAACCGTTCCTGCGCTCTTGTTACAGCCACGTAGAACAAACGCATCTGTTCGGAGACCATCGCAGTTTTTTCTTCCTCGACCGCTTTTGCATAACTCAAAGAAGGAAACCATGATTTTTCAATCTCATCGTAATACTTCAAGGTCAATCCCAAAGTATCACTCATATGGAGCCTGCCAACCCCCATTGTAAACCGATGAGTAAGATCCGGCACAAAGACGATAGGAAACTGAAGCCCTTTCGCCGCATGAATTGTCATGATCCGAACCACCCCTTTTGCATGGTGATACGCTGCCTCCCCATCCTTTTCATCTTGTTCGATCAACCGTTCCCACCATGACAACAGATCGGACAAATGAATTTCGCCTCGTTTTTCGGATTCATCCGCCATGCGCACTATTCTGTCAAAGTTCGTCCCGCCCAGTCTTTCGGCTATCCCGTCTTCATAAAGAACCAGGTAAATCCAATCAGCCAACCCCATTTTGTCATAACGGGTTCGCAACCTTACAAGGAGATCGTGAGCTTTTGTCAATCGAAGATTGTCTTCCTTTGATAGGCTAACACCTTCGTCCCTGACAGAATTCAGAAACCCTTTTGTCAGTCCGCCATTTGCGGCCAACCGCCACAGCCCGTCATCCGTCATGCCGACCAACGGCCCTCGCAAATATCCCAATATGGCAAGATCATCCCCCGGATTCTCAATCAGACGCAAAAGATGATATAAATCCTGCACTTCTTGACGCTCCCAGTAGCCGCTGCCCGCATACACCGTATACGGAATTCCGCGACTTTCCAACGCTTTGCGATATTTTGCAAGATGGGTTCGTGTTTGCAAGAGAATCGCAATATCTCCCCACATGGCAGGACCTATTTCGAGTATCCGCTTCGTTATCAAGTCCGCTTCCATTTCACGTTGATCCTGCTCATCGCTGAGCATTGGAACGAGAAGTTCAACTGTCGGTTCTTCTTCTGCAGATGAAGGAATTCCGGGTACCGCCCCCTCATCGCCAAACAATGTCTTCGTCAGGTCGGATACAAAAGCAACCAATGAGGCACTAGAACGGAAGTTTTCGCGAAGTTCGATAAACGCCTCAGATTCTCCCAACTGCTTGCGCATCTGTTCAAAGCCTTTGACGTCCGCTCCGCGAAACCGATAAATTGATTGCCTTGCATCTCCAACCATGAACAGAGAAGTCTCACCATCTCCTCCCATTTCCAACAAATCCAATATCGACTGTTGAATGGGACTCGTATCCTGAAATTCGTCGACTAAGATATGACGGAATTGTTTGCCGTATTTGGTGCGTATTTCAGGAACATGCTGCAGGACATGATGCGCTTTTCTTTGCAAATCTGCAAAGTCGCACCACCCCTGCTCCTCTTTCACTTGGCGATAGGCGGAATCCAACTGTTCCAACAGCATGAGGAGTTCCAGACGAGTTCCGCCTGTTTGATCCTTCATAAACTCTTTCCAAAGCTGCTCCTTCTTCCAAACCGTCAATTGTTCAAAATAAGGCTTTACTTCTTTCGCCACATTCCTTGTAACCTGAGAAAAAATCGTTTGCAAAGCCCTTTCCGCCTCTTGGTGTGCAGATGCCTCGTTTGAAGCAGCCAAGTTCCAATCATTCTGAGGAAATTGCTCCCACGCCGACGAGATCGCTCGTAAACGATCCACCGTTCCTTTCGCAGTCAACCTGCCCGATTGATACAAAGCATTCAATTGATGGAGAAGGCTCTTTACCTTTTCCCATTCTGCTTTACGGGACGAAGTAATCGCGTTTTCCGTTTTCTCGCGTAAGAAGCCAATATCTAATGGCCGTTCCCGCCAATGTCCATAAAGAGAAAGGAGCAATTCTACTGATTCATTCAGACCACAGGTTTCCATCCATCGCAGTGCGTCAGACAATGCCACATCGTAGATGAGGTGATTGGCTAAATCTTGTAATATTGCGCGTCCCGTGGCTTCGTCGATTAATGTAAAAGCAGGATCCACATCTGCCAACAACGGATTTTCCCTGACAATTCTGCCGCAAAAGCGGTGAAACGTAAGCATCGCAGCATCCGTTTGACCCAGCTTTTGTTCGACTCGTTGTTTCATCTCTCGAGCGGCTTGATCTGTGAAGGTTAATGCCAAAATCTTATTGGCCGAAACTCCCCGCTCATGTACCAAATGGCAAATTCGTTCTGCCAATACCCCTGTTTTGCCGGAACCTGCTCCTGCCGTCACAAGGATTCGCGGCCCTTTTGCTTCAACCGCCAAACGTTGTAATTCTGTTAGATTTCTCAAACTCTTGCACCTCTCTGTACATACTCATCTCTTCTGCAAACACCACGGTATGGGCATCCTTTGCACTCCGTCATTTCTCGCGGTCGCGGTGCTGCATCCCCTTCCTCCATACGCTTTATAAGATCAAAAACTTGCCGTGTGATCTGTTCCCGAAATGCAGAAAACTGCTCCCAAGTGTCAAAATGAATGCTCCCGCCTTTGCCGGGATCCCGGAGAACAACGAACCTGCCTCCCAGCGGTTGTTTGCTGTCTGCAACAAGAGTGTGGAAAGCCAGTAAGTACAAAGCCAATTGAAAATCGCGTCCCTCTTCGATATCGCGATTTGTCGGACTCGATGAAAGTTTGTAGTCAACGACGAAAAATCCATCTTCGCTGTAGTCCACCCGGTCAATGATACCCGTGACATGAACTTTTTGGTCTCCAAATGTCAAGACAAGCGGTTCCGGACTTGATGTGTCATCCATCTTCTCGGCGTGAACCCGACCAAATCCCCACTCTGCCATCTGTATTCGACCTTCTGTTTGAAGTAAATCGTTCGCTTCTGCTGCAACAAACGCCAGCAGTTCCCGCTTCAAGATCCGGGACTGCCCCTGCCACTTTGCACTTGATAAACCATATGTACCCGCAAAATGCTGCAATCGTTCATCCAGCAACTCCTCTGTTCTGTGAATCAATTCTTCTGTTGTAATGATCGGCTCCTCGATCAACTTCCGCAAAACTCCGTGCGCGATACTTCCCTTATCAACAGGCAATAGACCCTCTTTTCGCACCAGCCTCTCTTTTACGGATAACACATTTTGCGCAAAGTACTTAAAGGCG
>JAGVBM010000303.1 GCA_020059765.1 Bacillota bacterium | reverse complement strand
GTACTCGACACGCGGGAGGTGCCGCAAGACGAATATCGCCAAATGGATGTGCCAGACCCGGTTCACCAAGTCAAGCAGGCGTTAAATCAGGTCGCCAAGCTTCCCCTGGAAGTGATCGTCGAACGGGAGCAATCCGCCCGCAATCTTCTTCAGTTTGCCAAGCTGAAAGGCTTGCAGGGAGAAATGAAAACTGACGGGGACTCGTTCAAAGTGAGCTTGACAAAGTGAGTTTGTTAGTCGTGAAAAATATCCCGTATCACTATCTAAGTGGTACGGGATATCTACACTTGCTATAAATTTTACGGTCAAAGTGGGGCTGAAAAATTCCGAAATTGACTTTGTTTTATGAGATCTTCCTATTCAATCGGCTGTTCCCTTGCCTGTTAATAGACGGGAACCGTCTTGCAAACTTTGGTATAGCCTGGAACAAGCAAGAAGAACAAAACGAAAATAATTAAAAACACGATCGCCCAACGAGTAAAGTAGCCGTATGCTCCGTCCATGGTGATCCTCCTCTCTCTGAGCTGTGCCAACTATCCTTGCCTAATTAACAGGCTTGGGATAACCATCCGGAATGAGCAGGATAAACAGCACAAAGATAATCAAAAACACCACTGCCCAACGAGTGTAACCGCCAAATGTTCCGTACACCGCTCTCCCCCCTTTCCGGTCGCCTGTTTTACAATATGTGGGGGGCTATCTCTGCGTGGCGGTATATATCTTGATGAAAAAGCCTTATTTCAATATAAACTCCCTGCGATCCGGCGTGGAAACGAACCCGTCAAGGAGTGAGGGGGAACTGTCCGAGAGTGACTTTTATCTTCGTCCCTGCCGGTACGATCGAACCGGGCTTTTGTTCTTGTCCAACGACAACTCCAGAGCCTGCAGGATCAATTCCAAGTTCCAGCATGGATAGGATGTCAATCGATTCCCGCAAAGATTTGCCTGTCAAATCGGGAACTTGTACATTTCCGTTGACATCCTTGATTTGACCGGTCATCAGGATAACCAGACTGCCTGTCGGCACTTTGCTGCCAGGAGCGGGCCATTGTCGGCTGATCGTATCGCCCGTCCCCAATATCTGCAACACCAGTTGGTTGTTGCTGCCCGCTTCGAATGCTTGTTTGTGGTTCATCCCTTTCCAATTCGGGACCGTCGAATATTTCACGACAACCGGTTTAACAGTTTGCTTCTGCTTGTCATCAGCCGGTTTGATCCCAAGATAGGGCAAAACGTTGGCGAACACTTCCTTGGCAAAGGGGGTTGCCACGACGTTCCCGAATTGGATATCGCTTTTCGGCGAATCAACCGTTACGTAGACCAATACTTTCGGTTGGTCTGCCGGAGCAAATCCGATGAACGAACCGATATTGCTGTCAGTTTCATAGCCCCCGGTCGATTTCAGAATTTGGGCGGTCCCTGTTTTTCCCGCAATCCGGTATCCTTCAATATACCCTGCTTTCGTTTCATCGCTGTTAATCACATCCACCATCACGTCACGCATGGTGGACATTACTTCCGGCGCTGCCACCTGACTGATTACGTGCGGTTTTTGCTCTTGAATCGTAGCACCCGACTTCGGGTTGCGAATTTCTTTCATGACGAATGGCCGCATCACATTGCCTCCATTGGCAACGGCTGTTACGGCGGCCACTTGTTGCATTGGCGTCACCGCATTCCCTTGGCCAAAAGAGGTGACGGCCAGATCAAGGTCACTCATCGCCTTCGGATTGAATAAGACCGAATTCCCTTCGCCTGGCAAATCGATGCCTGTTTTCTGATTGAATCCAAACCGGTAGATATAGTCGAACAATTTTTCTTTTCCCAATCTTTGTCCCAGCAGAACCATCCCGACGTTGCTGGAATGGGCCACCCCCTGGCGAAAGGTGATCGTTCCCCATCCTTTGTAGTTCCAGTCATTGATCTGTTGACCGTTGACTAGAATCTTTCCGGAAGTAAAGGTATCGTTCAGATTTACTTTTTTCTCGTTTAAAGCTGCTGTCATCGTGACGATCTTGAAGGTGGAACCCGGTTCGAATGCGGAATTGACGGCCCGGTTGTTATCGAGCACATTTTGTTCGTACTTGCCGAATTGGTTGGGATCAAAGGTGGGGCGGTTGGCCAGAGCCAGAATTTCTCCCGTATTCGGATCCGCGACCACAATCGATGCATGCTTCGGCTTATATTTCTCGATCAGGTGATCCAGAGCATCTTCCGCATAATGCTGAATTGTTTCGTCAATCGTTAACCAGATGTCCTTTCCGTCGACAGCAGTCGTAATCTGTTCTTTTTCATAGGGCAATGGATTTCCCCGGGAATCCCGCAAGAATTTGCGTTCCCCATCCTTTCCCGTCAATTCGTCGTTATACTGCAGTTCAATACCTGCCGCCCCTTGCCCGTCGGCGACAAATCCGAGCACATGGGCCGCCAACGTTCCGTTCGGATAATGCCGTGTGGTAGTTGGGGTCAGAAAGACGCCTTTCAGCTTCAAGTTTTCGATTTTTTTGGCCGTGTCGGCATCGACCTTTTGTTTCAGCGGAATGCCGATCCGGTTTTTTTCCGAAAGTTTGTCGTACAATTCCGACTCGGACATTTTCAGGACAGGGGCCAACAGCTGCGCATACAGCCGTGGATCTCCCTTTCCGGGATCCAGATCCTTGTCGTCTTTCCGTTTCACGTTTTCTGCATCTTTTCGCGCCGCTTCCATGTAGGTCCGGTCGGCTTGCACATTGTACGCAACCGTAGTGTAGGCCAGTTCCTTACCGTTTCGGTCGTAAATGGTTCCCCGGACAGCCGGTATCTTATCGTCCTCCCGCCAAATCGACTGGGCGGCTTGTGTCCAGGACTGGCTCATAAACAATTGAATATACCCGAGTCTTGCAATCAATACGGTCATTCCGAGGAGGAGCATCAGTTGCAGCCACTTTGACCTTTTTTTTACTTGGTGATCGATCATCCCCGATCACTCCTTGCCCGCCTTGACCACTGCCCCGGGATTGGTCGAGACCATGCCCATCTCGCGGGCTTTTGCAATAATTCGACTGGGTGATTGCAATTCATTCACCCGGTTGTTCATGATCGAATTGGCCTCTTTTTGTTTCTCGGCTTGCATTTGCAAGTTTTCCACTTCCAGATTCAACCGGGCAATTGCCGAAAATTGGCTGATCATCAGACTCACTACCGTCGTGCAAAACAGGATGGTCGCGATCCATTTCAACCGTTCGCCAGTACCTTTCTTTTCTGTCTTGACGGAAGTCCCGGATAAGCCAACCGGTTTGTTCCATGCAATTGCTGGAGTGGTTTGCAAAGGTTTGGTTGCTAACACCGTTCTATCCCCTCTCTGAGTCGGTATGCAGTTCTTTATAATCGTTCCGCGATCCGCAGCTTTGCGGATCTTGCCCGCGGATTCTCTTCCAGTTCAAGTTTTCCAGGCAAAATCGGTTTGCGCGTCAGAATTTTCACTTGCGATTCGTGATTGCACTGGCAAACCGGCAGTTCAGGCGGACAGATGCACCCTTTCGCCGCATCCTGCAGCACCTTTTTGGCGATTCGATCCTCCAGGGAGTGAAACGTAATCACCGATAACCGGCCACCCGGTTTCAACACTTCGATCGCATCTCTCACCGCTTGTTCGAACACATTCAGTTCATCATTCACTGCAATGCGGATTGCCTGAAATGTCCGTTTCGCCGGATGAGGTCCTTCCCGTCGGGCTCCGACCGGAATCGCCGCCTTGATGATTTCGACAAGCTGGCCGGTAGTTTCAATCGGTCCGTTTTTTCTTGCATGGCCGATAAACTCGGCGATCCGCTTGGCCCAACGTTCCTCACCGTATTCAAAGATCACTCGCGCGATCTCTTGTTCACTCCATTGATTGACCAGATCAAATGCATTGAAGGCCTCTGTCCGGTCCATCCGCATATCGAGAGGTGCGTCCTGCATGTAGCTGAATCCGCGTTCCGCCTCATCCAATTGCGGCGAACTGACTCCCAAATCGAACAGCACACCGTCAACTCCGGTCGCTTCATGTTCCTGCACAATCTGCTTCAAATGGCGGAAATTCGAGTGGACCAGAACAAACCGTCCCGCAAATGCACGCAGCCGTATTTTGGCATTTTCAATGGCGGTCAGATCCTGATCAATGGCTATCAGTCTCCCGTCGGGAGCGGTTTTCTCCAGAATGCTTCTGCTGTGACCGGCTCCGCCAAGGGTACAATCCACATAAATTCCGCCCGGGTTTGGCGCCAATCCGTCGACCGCCTCATTCTCGAACACCGATACATGATGAAACTCCGACATCTTTTACACCCCACCCTCGACATTGCTCATACTTGATCGGCAGTCAAGTTGTTTCACAAGTTCAAATCTGTTAGCTTTTCTGCGATTGCCGCAAATGAATCGGCAGCATCGGCACTGTAGGATTCCCATGCGTCTTTCGCCCAAATTTCTACGCGGTTGGAAACACCGATGACAACACAATCGCGAGCCAATGTCCCGTATTCACGCAGCGGGCCCGGAATCAAGATCCGCCCCTGTTTGTCCAAATCGCACTCGGTTGCGCCCGAGAAGAAGAAACGGACGAATGCGCGGGCGTCGGCACTGGTTAATGGAAGACTTTTCAATTTTGCTTCTAGCGTCTCCCACTCCTTGCGGGGGTATACGAACAGACAGTGATCGAGACCACGGGTTACGACAAAATCAGACCCCAATCCCTCCCGGAATTTTGCCGGGACGATCAAGCGGCCTTTTTCGTCGATACTATGCTGATATTCACCCATGAACACCGCGCATCACCACCTTGAGGAAAGTTTCACCACTTTCCTCCACTTTCTACCACCATCTTGTTCATATGATTCGTTTTCCAGGAAAAAAATCCTGCTATCCACAGAAATTTTTTTCTGAAAATCTTGTTACGAACAGAAAAAATGATAGAAAAGTCCTATTGATCCACAGGATATCCACAGAAATAAACAGGACTATTTTCCCTTATTTGATAGGTGGGAGAAAGTGGGGGGAATATCCTAATCCGGTGGGGAGATGAATGAAAGATGTGCAGCCGACAAAACGCGCAGAGGGTTATCTGGTGGGAGAAGATGGAGGGAAGTGACGGACAGGGCAACCTAAAGCCGACGGACGCTTGTTGCATCCGTCGGCTTCGAATAAAACAGAGGATTCGATTGAGACTCAATAACCCATTTTATAGACGCCGGGCATTTCCAGGTCGTTGCCGAGGGCAACGGCCGCCGACTTAGCCCAGTGTGGATCGCGCAAAAGTCCCCGTCCGACAGCCACCAAATCTGCCCGTTGGTTGCGAACCACTTCTTCTGCAAGCTGCGGACTGTCCAAACGCCCAACCGCAATCACCGGCAGCTCCGCAGCCCTACGAACCTGATCGGCAAACTTGACTTGGTATCCGGGATAATGAGTGGGTGGAATCGGATAATTGCCCCCGGACGAAACGTCCATCATGTCAACGCCCGCTTCCTTAAACTGTTTTACCATTTCTGCCATTTCATCGGGCGTGTACCCTGCCGCCTCGTATTCACTGGCGGAAACCCGCATCAGAAGCGGCATATCTTCGGGGATTTCCCGTTTGACGCGACGAATAACGTCCATGGCGAACCGCATGCGATTGGCTTGGCTGCCGCCATATTCATCCGTACGCCGGTTTGAATACGGGGAGAGGAATTCATGAATCAAATAGCCGTGCGCCCCGTGGATTTCCACCGTATCGAATCCAGCCGCCACCGCTCTTCGCGCCGCCTGGCCGAATGCTTCCACAATCTTTTGAATCTCATCTGTTGTTAATTCGTGCGGAGTGCGATATTTTTCAGAAAAAGGAATGGCGCTTGGCGCAACGTTCGCTTCCTCCACCACCTCCGATTTTCTGCCGGCATGAGCCAATTGAATGCCTACCTTGGAGCCGAATGTATGACAATAATCCACGAGTCGCTGCAATCCCGGAATATGCTCGTCTGAATAAAGACCGATGTCACGATCGGTAATCCGTCCCCGATTCTCGACACCGGATGCTTCCACTATGATGAGGCCGACACCGCCAGCCGCACGTGCGCCATAATGCACAAAATGCCAATCGGTGATTGTTCCGTCCCCATTCGCTAGATACTGACACATGGGAGACATCACGATCCGATTTTTGACCTGCAATCCCTTGATCGTAAAACTTTCAAACAAAGATGGCATGTGTTGAACCTCCTCATAACTATGATTCACTCAGTATATGTACAAGGTCTATCCTATCGTGTTTAATCGCTGTAGTAAAGTGAAGCAAGAGGATGTCTCACCGATGAAGCAAAAAAGAAGGGTCACACCCTTCCAGCTTCCAGCTGCTTGATCTGCCAAGTCAATTGCCGATTGATCGGCGTATCCGCACCCAACGATTCACCGAAACGGACAATCGCCCCGTTCAAGGAGTCAATTTCCGTCCGTCGGCCGCGTTCGATGTCCTGCAGCATGGAAGACCGATTGCCAGCGGTTAACCGGCAAATTTCCAACATCCGGTCGATACTTTGCGCCGCTTCCAAGGGTGACAAAATTCCCATTCTCACCGCAATTTGTCCCGCTTCGTCAACTGCAGCGCCAGCCTGTTCACGAAGTTCCTGCCTTCTCGCGATTTCCCCGTTCACCACGCGATGAATAGCCGTCAAAGGGTTAATCCCGATGTTGATCAGAGCCTTTTTCCAAATTTCCTGCTGCATCGCGGCTGACAAGCGGATCTTCCAGCGAGCATTTGCAAAAATGGCCCTGACCTGTTCCGCCACCCGCCTGTTGCCGCCCCTCCCGCCGATAATCCACTCCCCTTGTCCGCGCATTGCCACTTCATAGTCCGACAAAGAGGTGGCGCCATATGTGCCGATACCGAGCAGAATTCGTTCATTCGGAAGAACTGCGGTCAATTGTTCATCATTTCCCAAACCGTTTTGCAGAGAGAGTACGAAAGGAACTCCATTCATTTCTGCAATTTGCTTGGCAGAAGTTAGCGTGTCAAAACTTTTGACTGTCAAAATCACCAGATCAGAAGTCAATTGGCTGCCCTCAGCCGTGGCGAGTATCGGCACAACCGTGCGGGACCCGTTTGCAGCCATCACATGAATCCCGTTCTCTTGGAGCGCAGCGGCTTGCTGTTCCCGTCGGACAAGCAGGCTCACCGCTTGCCCGGACTGCGCCAAGCCTGCCGCCACCAATTTTCCGATCGCACCGGCTCCCATCACGGTAATTCGATATGGATGAGACGTCATGTGCATCACCTCACAATATCACTTGCACGTGCCCGAACTAGTCTTCGTTTTCTTCGGATGGTCGCTGCCGTTCGTCTTTGTTCAAGCGATCTGTCCGTCTCAAGGCGTCCCGCAACAAAAATTCAATTTGTGCGTTGACGCTGCGAAATTCGTCAGCGGCCCATCGTTCTAATGCTTCGTACAGTTTGGGATCCAACCGGAGGGGGAACTGTTTCTTTCCAGCCATCTGCAAACGGCTTTCTAATAAAGTGAGCCGCTGTTTATAACAGGTTGAGCGGCGCGTTCAGAAACAATGGCGACCATCAGATTGTTGATCATTGCTGCTTTCCGCTCCTCGTCGAGTTCGACGACCCCCTCCTGCTGGAGCTTCGCAATGGCCATTTGAACCATCCCCACAGCACCTTCCACAATCTTGGCGCGCGCCGCCAAAATCGCCGCAGCTTGCTGCCGCTGCAGCATGGCACCGGCAATTTCCGTCGCATAGGCGAGATGTGTCAAGCGAGCTTCTACAACTTCCACTCCAGCAACAGACAATCTTGCTTGCAAGTCGCTTTTTAACTCGGCTGCAATTTCTTCCGTGTTGCCCCGCAGGGAATGCCCTTCCTGCTCAAAATTGTCGTAGGGATACTGGCTGGCAATATGACGCAATGCGGTTTCACTCTGAATTTCCACAAACTGCTCATAATTGTCGACTTCAAACATCGCTTTTGCCGAATCCACCACACGAAACACGATAACCGCAGCAATTTCGATCGGATTTCCTTCGATGTCGTTCACTTTCAGCTTTGCACTGTTAAAGTTGCGTACCCGCAGGGACACTTTGCGGCGAATGGTAAACGGAATCCCAATCCAAAGTCCGCTTTGTCTGACGCTGCCCAAATATTGACCGAAGAAAACCACTGCACCGGCCTGATTGGGCTGAACCACAAACATGCCGCTGAAAAGAATAGCAGCGAGCACGATCTCGATGGCTCCCAGCACCTCTTTTCCGTTAACCAAGGCATATACTCCGAAACCGAGCAGCAGTACGATTAAGGCAACTCCAAAAAAACCATTCACGACAAATGCTCTTTTCTCGTTCATAAGGCTCCTCCTTACAATTTCGATGTCAATATGATATCATTTCAATATCGTTTTTACAAACACAAAAAACCGGTTTCGTATCTAGAATGAAACCGGCGAGTTATTTCTGGTTATAAGGCTTCCTTCCCGGTTGAACGGGATTTCAGCCACGATACGAGCAGAAAGAGCAAGCTGATCAACACCAGCATAATCCATACATATTGTCCCGCCCAATGGGAAACTCCCGAATCTTCCGCCAGAATGCGCCCGGCAGTCCAAGCGAGAATTCCCGCTCCGACAATCAGCAAAGACGGTACTCGTTGCAGCATGCTGCTGATCCAGGTACTGGCAAGTACCATGAATATCATGCTAATCGTCAGCCCAATCATCAACAATCCCCAATTTCCCTCGGCCATTCCCGCCAACGCTGCCACATTGTCCAAACTCATCGTCAAATCCGCCAACAAGATCATCCCTGTCGCCGACCAGAACGAAGAGTACCTGGGCGTTTCCTGCCCTGCCTCAGGTGGTTGGGTTTTGATTAAATTGACTGCGATCACAATCAAAAGCAGCGCCCCAAGCGCCCGTACGAACGGAAGCAGTATCAATTCAGCCGCGACTCCGGTCAAGACCAACCGCAAGATCATGGCGCCGGCAATCCCCACTAGCATGGCCCAGCTTCGCTGCCGGGCAGGCAGTTTGCCAGTTGCCATGGCAATCAACAATGCATTGTCTCCGGACAGAACAAAATTGATCAACACAATTTCGCCCAACTGCAGCCAATACCCCTCCACGCAAACCGACCCCTCGCCTATTTTCTTGTATGTGACGCACTCAGTTTCATGGATTGTGTGCCACCGGCACGTTTCACTGCCGACATGCCCTACCGACACAGCAGGAGGGGACTCCCCCGTCACTCTAAAAGGTATGCCTAAGGAGAAGACGAGTATGCAACGTTTTTCAGAACGGCTTGAAAACACTCCACAGAGCTTCAAGGGAGAAATAAGCGCTTGCCTTATACAGGAGATCTCCATACAAAGAAAGTAATCCCCGCCAAGGTCAAAACTTTTGAGGGATTACAAGTTTGGTGATTCACAGAAAGATATGTTGTAATTCAAGTACCATGTCTTCAAAAATACCAACTTGAATTTTTTCGTTTTCACCATATACAACAGGCTCGCCAAAGACATTATCCTGAATTCGATTTACCTCAACAGTTTTGTTGAAAGGATCAATAATCCAATATTCTTTAACCTTTGTCACTTTGTATAGTTTTAATTTGTCACTTCTATCCCTCTTCGCTGTTGCTGGAGAGAGCACTTCAATCACCATATCGGGCGTACCGTTACATCCCTTGTCGTCCAACTTGGATTTATCACAGACAATTGTTAAATCTGGTTGTACGACATTTTTTATTTCGTGATTAGACTTTCCTTCAACATGCAATCTTACATCAAATGGGGCAACGAAAGATCTACACTCTTTTCCTTTCAGATAGGCATAAAATTCTCCTTGAAGATTACTTACAATATTTTGATGATCTAATGATGGGGAGGGAACCATGTTATAAGGAACCCCATCAATAATTTCCCATCTTTCTTCGTTTGCAGTTTGTAAATAATCCGCATAATTTGTTGGGGGAGTGAAATTATTGGATGTTCCCGCTTCCATTTCAACCACTCCTGACAGATTTTTACTGTTTCACAATTCAGTATAACACAGAATCGTTTTTTATATAGAGATTACATAATCCCCCAACCGGTTTTTTTCCAGATGGGAATTTTGTCGTATCATACCGGATATACCGGGTGTTTGCGCTCCGTGAATTGCATATATTTGGACGAATACGCGTCGAATCGTTGAATCAGTTCTTCCCGCAAGGAATTCGCCGGAATAATGCCGTCAATTACCATTTCAGATGCCAAACGGTACAGATCGATGTCTTTCCGATACTCTTCCCGTTTTTCCTCGATGAAGGCTTGTCGCTCGGCTTCCGGCAATTCGGCAATCTTGTTGGCGTATACCGCGTTCACGGCCGCTTCCGGTCCCATCACGGCAATTTGTGCCGTCGGCAGCGCGAGACAGCAATCCGGTTCGAAAGCCGGCCCTGCCATCGCATACAATCCGGCGCCGTATGCCTTGCGGACGACCACGGAAATTTTCGGAACGGTTGCTTCCGACATGGCAGCGATCATTTTTGCCCCGTGCCGGATAATTCCTGCCCGTTCGACTTTCGTCCCGATCATGAAGCCGGGTACGTCCGCCAGGAACAACAGCGGGATGTGAAACGCATCGCACAAGGTGATAAAGCGTGCCGCTTTGTCTGCCGAATCGTGAAACAACACTCCGCCTTTCACCCGGGGCTGGTTGGCGATGATGCCTACCGGTTTTCCGTGCATTCGGGCCAATCCGGTGATCAGTTCCCCGGCAAACAGTTTCTTGATCTCGAAGAAGGAACCTTCATCCACGATCCGATGAATCAGATCCAGCATGTTAAACGGCGCATTCTGATTAACAGGAATGATTTCTTCCAAAGTTTTTTCAAACTGTTTGGGTGCAGCTGGTTCGAGCACAGGCGGCTTTTCCGCATAATTGGCCGGGAAGAACGCCAGATACGACCTTGCCAGGGCAATCGCTTCTTCTTCACTATTGGCCAGCACATCGCCGACACCGGACACGGAGCAGTGCATTCGTGCGCCGCCCATCTCTTCCAGCGTTACTTTCTCTCCGATCACCATTTCCGCCATGCGCGGCGATCCCAAGTACATTGACGCATTGCCGTCCACCATGATGTTAATGTCGGTAAAAGCCGGGATATAAGCGCCGCCAGCGGCGGAAGGTCCGAACAACACACATACCTGCGGAACCTTTCCAGACAATTTCACTTCATTGTAGAAAATCCGCCCCGCGCCCCGCCGACCGGGAAACATTTCAATCTGGTCGGTAATCCGCGCGCCGGCCGAGTCGACCAGATAAATCATCGGGACGCGCAGCTTGTCTGCCGTCTCCTGGATGCGAATAATCTTTTCTACAGTCCGGGATCCCCATGACCCGGCTTTAACAGTCGAATCATTGGCCATCACACAAACGGTCCGTCCGTGAATTTTGCCGATAACGGTTACCACCCCGTCAGCTGGCAAATCCTCCGCCAAATTGTTGGCAAACAATCCGTCTTCCAGTTCAAATCCCGGATCCAACAACAACTTTAACCGATCGCGAACAAACAGTTTCCCCTGCTCCTTGTTTTTTTCATGGTATTTGGGTGCGCCGCCCTGCTTGACCCGATCAACGCGCTCCTGAAACTCTTTTTCCAATGACAAAACTCGCTGCCTCCTCTCAATTTGCCGTTAATCCGATTCTCTCTATTCTCCCTTGAACAGCGGCGGCCGCTTTTCTTTAAAGGCCTGCAATCCCTCCAACCGATCTTTTGTAGGAATGATCACTTCATAAGCGTTTTGTTCAATAGCCAACCCGGTTTGCAAATCCACGTCATACCCTTTGTCGATGGCAAATTTGGCTTGAGAGACTGCAATCGGACCGTTGCGGATGATCTGCTTCGCGATATCCAATGCTTTCGCCAAAGCCTCGCCCGGCGGTGTTACATATTCCACAAGTCCGATCTCCAACGCTTCTTCCGCGTCAATGCGTCGGGCGGTAAAAATCAGTTCTTTGGCTCGTCCCTTGCCGATCAGTCGCGGCAACCGCTGGGTGCCGCCAGCCCCCGGGATAATGGCAAGGGACGTTTCCGTCAATGCGAATTTGGCAGTTTTCGCTGCCACCCGAATGTCGCAGGCCAAGGCCAACTCAGTTCCCCCGCCGAATGCGGCCCCGTTGACAGCCGCAATCACCGGTTGCGGCAACTGTTCCAGATCATTGATGTTTCCCCGAATCAGGGCGACCGTCTGTCTGACTTGGGTCATGTCCATATCCGCCCGTTCCTTCAGATCGGCGCCCGCGCAGAATGCCTTGTCGCCGGCTCCGGTCAAGATAACGCAGCGTACCTGTCGGTCGAATTTGATATCGTAAATCGCCTCGTGCAATTCATACAGCATCTGCAACGACAGTGCATTCGCAGCCCCAGACCGGTTCAATGTGAGGACGGCAATACCGTCCGCCGTTTTGCTGACTTGCACAACTTGCTCCGCCAACTTGCCTCCCCCTTCCTTCATCTTGTCTGGAAACTTTGTGGATGATGTGATTAAACCGGACCTGCCGCTTGCAGATTGTGGCTCGGCAAAGTACGGCCGATTTTGGATTGTATATAGCGGACGGCCGTTAACAGCTTATCCCGGTCGATGCCGCTTTGAATTCCCATCCCGTCCAGCATGTAGAGCAGATCATCGGTCGCCAGATTGCCAGACGCTCCCGGCGCGTACGGACACCCGCCGAGTCCGCCGAGAGAACCGTCAAAGGAGGTGATTCCCATCTCCAGCGATGCCAGTACATTGGCCATCGCCGTTCCTCTTGTATCGTGAAAATGCATGGCCAATCGGTCCGCCGGAAAACGTTTCAACAGTACGCCCAACACGTCTTGCACTTGTTTGGGATTGGCGACCCCAATCGTATCGCCCAAGGACAGTTCATGAATCCCCATCTCGAACAACGATTCCGCAACTCTCAACACGCCTTCCACATGCACGGGTCCTTCATAGGGACAGCCAAACACGGTCGACACATATCCTCGCACCGATTTGCCCGCCGCCAGCGACTCTTCCACAACCTCCCGCAACACCGGAAATGTATCGCTGATCGTCTTGTTGATGTTTTGCCGGTTATGGGTTTCACTCGCCGACATGAACACGGCCGTTTCGTCGATTTCAGCCTCCAGTGCCCGCTCCAGTCCTTTGCGGTTGGGCACCAATGCCGCATAGGTCACCCCCGGAACGCGCCGGATTCCGTTGACCACTTCGAAAGCGTCCGCCAAGGCGGGGATCCACTTGGGCTTGACGAATGAAGTGATCTCGATATAGGAAAGTCCGGTTTCTGACAGTTGATTGATCCACTCGATCTTGTCAGCCGTCGGGATAAACACCGCTTCATTCTGCAAACCGTCCCGCGGCCCGACTTCCTTGACGCCGACATTGGCTGGCCAACGACGGGGCGACGGAGCAGCTTGCATATAACCCCCGTTTTCATCGTGCGGCGGTTTTACTTCGGAACTTGCTGCCTGATCTGACATCCCTTCACTTCCTCTCCCACGCAGTGCCCATTTCTTTAACCCAAGGGATTACTCCAACTCAACCAAGATGTCTCCCTCATTTACAAAATCTCCCTCGTTCACCTTGACTTCCTTCACGGTTCCCGAAAACTCGCTTGCAATCGGAATCTCCATTTTCATCGATTCAAGTATTACCACATCCTGCTCAACTTCCACCTGATCCCCCGGATTGACAAGCACTTTCCAAACGTTTCCCGCCATGCTGGCTGCAATTTGACTCATTCCATATTCCTCCCGTTTTGTTTAAATCATTCCCCGAATCCGTTTCATTCGCAGGATCAGGATTTGCCTTGCAAATATTTCGCCACGAAGTCAGTAGTAGTATGTCCCGCTTGAAAAACCGGATGTTGCGCCACGTCTCGCAGCATAGGCAAATTGGTCTTGATGCCTTCCACCTGATAGGTATCGAGAGCAGCCTGCAGCCGTTTCACAGCGTCCTGCCGATCGGAGCCTTTGACTACCAGTTTGGCGATCATCGGGTCATAGAACGGTGTAACGACCGATTGTTCGTTCACTCCTGTCTCATTGCGAACCCCAGGCCCCTCCGGGAAGACAAGTTTTTGAACCGTTCCCGGGGACGGAAAGAACGTTTTCGGATCTTCCGCGTAAATTCGCACTTCAATCGCGTGACCGTCAAGGCTGACTTCTTCCTGCCGGAAAGGCAATCTTTCACCGTTTGCGATGCGCAATTGCCATTCCACCAAATCCAAACCGGTAATCTCTTCCGTGACCGGATGTTCGACCTGCAGCCGTGTGTTCATTTCCAGAAAGTAAAAGTTATGCTGGTCATCGACGAGGAATTCGATCGTGCCCGCATTGCGATACCCGATGGATCGTGCGGCTTGCACCGCGGTTTGCCCCATCTTGATCCGCAATTCACTGTTGAGGAATGGAGATGGCGCTTCTTCGACCACTTTCTGGTGGCGGCGTTGAATCGAACATTCCCGTTCCCACAAAAACAGCGTATTGCCGAAAGAATCGGCCAACACCTGAATCTCAATATGATGGGGATTTTCAATGAATTTCTCCAGATACATGGCCCCGTCACCGAAAAAATCGGCCGCCCGTTTTTGGTTGCCCGCATACGCCTTGCGAAGTTCCGCTTCATCACGGACCACCTGCATGCCAATTCCGCCGCCGCCGGCTGATGCTTTCAGCATTACCGGATAGCCGAACCGATCGGCGACTTCCACAGCCTCTTCCACATCCGACAACGGATGGGCGATGCCGGGAACAACCGGTACTCCCGCTGCTTCCATCGCCTTGCGGGATTCAATCTTGCTTCCCATCTGTGCAATTACGCCGGATGCGGGTCCGATAAACACAATCCCTTCCGCTTCGCACCGTTTCGCGAAGGCAGCGTTTTCCGACAAAAGCCCGTATCCCGGATGGATGGCCTCCGCACCGGTTTGTTTGGCAATCTCGATAATTCTCTCCATATTCAGATAACTTTCGGCAACCCGCGATCCTCCAACCCAATAAGCCTCATCCGCAAGTTGGACATGCAGGGCTTTTGCATCAGCGTCCGAGTATATACCGACCGTTCGGACGCCCAACGACATGCAAGTGCGCATGATGCGCGCCGCGATTTCCCCGCGATTTGCGATCAGAATTTTGCTAAACATGTCCTCCCCCTCAACACTTTGGTTTGTCCGTCCATTTTGTCTTGGCTCTGGTTGTTTTTCTCTGTACTTCTACAATATCATAAAAACACTTGCACATGAACGAGCGCTCGGTCATTTTTCAAAAAGTTTGCTGATTTTCCACCTGACGGGGGATTTTCCCTTATCAATCCGCACCAATCTCCGGACAGATGTGGAAATCTCATATCTTATGACTCTGTGTTCCTTCTTCGCGGCCAACCGACTGTCAGCAGACTGGTTACGCCGGCTGTAGCGGAAACGATCAGCAACAGCGTCAGTCCAATCGCTTTCATGAACGGATCATCGCCTGGAAAGGCGGGACGCAGAGTCGTCAAATTGTAGATCGAATATGCAAATAATACCAAATAAAAGCTGCTTCCCAAGAGAGCTGCAATTCCCCTTCCTTTCCCATTCCCCTGCCAAGTGTTGCCAAACCATAGCCATGACAAGAGACTAACGGCAATTGCGAGCGGGACAATCAGCACAATCGGTGATGGAAACCTGAACATGATCGTCCATTCGGCACTCCCCAACAGGGCAGTGAGAGTTCCGAAAAACAATCCCCCATTCAAACTGAATAGAGCCAAGCCCATTTTCCACGGACTTCGAAAAACCGCAGATTGTGCCACTCGCTCCATTCGGAGAGGCAGAGATCCGGCAGACCATCCGATTGCCTTGTATATCGCCAGACTGAACAGGACACCCAAAATCACGCTTACGAACAAAGACAGAATAAGACCCATATTTTCCCTCCCCTTGCAACAGCATAGAAGAAGGAACTCTTGTTTGTCTAGTGTAAAACTTCGTTGTAAGATAAATTGAAACTGAATTGATGCGAAAAGAGGACATTCCATGAACGAAAGAACCCACCCCTTGTTCGGTCAAGTGGCGATTGTTACCGGCGCCTCGCGGGGAATTGGACGTGCCATTGCGATTGAGCTCGCCCGTTTGGGCGCCTCGGTTGCCATCAACTACAAATATTCGCGGGAATCGGCGGAGGAAGCGGCGAATGAATGTAAGGCACAAGGTGTCACGGCCCTGCCTGTGCAGGCGGACGTGACACGACAGGAGGATATTGATCGGCTGCTGGAAACGACCGTGATGTATCTGGGACAACCGGACATTTTGGTTAACAACGCGGGAATCGCCAGCCACAGTCTATTGATCGACACGACGGAGACAGAATGGGACCATCTCATGGACGCCAATTTGAAAGCCCCGTTCCTCTGCAGCAAAGCGGTGCTGCAGTATATGATCCACAAACGTTACGGCCGTATCATTAACATCTCTTCCATTTGGGGAATTGCAGGCGGATCGGGAGAAACGGCATATTCCGCTTCCAAAGGCGGTCTGATTGCCCTGACGAAAGCCCTCGCCAAGGAGATGGGGCCCGCCGGCATTACGGTGAACGCGATTGCGCCGGGCGTGATCGACACCGACATGCTGTCCCAATTGGACACCCGAGATCTTGCCATGCTCTCCCAGGAAACACCGGTCGGCCGTCTTGGAACCCCGCAGGATATTGCATCGGTCGCCGGTTTTTTGGCGTTGCCCTCTTCCGGCTTCATTACAGGGCAGATCATTTCTCCAAACGGCGGAATTCTTACCTGATTCAGCACCTGCATGCCTCATCAGCCGCTCACCAAATCACAGCATAAACCATGATCGCATATGCACAAAAATATCCCGTATCACTCCACTCAGGAAGTGATACGGGATTTTGTGTGGGCCGAAAGTTGCCTATTCCTTCCCCGCACACTCCGTAAGGCTCAAGCAGTATCGGGCACTCAGTGGTGGAGTTGAGAAACTTCCGGTTTGATCAGGAAGAAAGAACAGCCTCGATGATCCCACGCCTGCTCCGCCATCTGAATCGTGAAATATCCTTTGGACGCGTACTGGTAAAGGTCTGCCAAATTGGTAAACGGCAGCAGCAACCTGTTGAGTTTCCCCAAAACCCAATCTCCCGACTCGCTCACCTTCACTTTGCCTGCGTAAGCCAGCGACAGCCGTTCGGACAAATCGTCATCAACAAACGTTTCGACGACAGCCGCGTATTTGTAGGCCGTATCGATAAACAACATGTGACGGGTTTCATGTCCCTCCGCTTTGCATCGTCCCAGGATTTCCAAAGCAGTTGCCATTTTTTCGGACGCTTCAATTTGTTTGTACTGTTGATACGCTTCCGTAATATCCTTTCCGGTTGAATCAAACACTTTGCCGTCCCGGATGGTCAACGGAAAAAGAAAGGGTTTCTCCAACAAGCAAATCCCCCCTACTGCCTTCCCAACGGCAGATCTTACAGGTTATTACTATCCATTATCCCTTTCTGAGCGCAGTATAAACTTCCGAATCGTATTTTTCCGCCAATTTCGGGTCATAGGTTTTGACATAAGCCGGTTCCGTTGAGAGCTTTGCTCCGTAAAACATGATATCGCGAACTTCGTCAACCGTGATGTCCACCTTGATCATTTTTAAAGCGACACCCTGCAGATTCTCTGTATCCGATTTCGCCGTACCGCTGATCGAATAAGTGGATTCCGGTCCGATCACAGCCAAGGAAATACGGGGATCCTTGTTGATATTGGCCACCACGCGGGAACGGGGGTCGATGGCGAAGCGAATCAATTTCGGACCTATGGCCAACGCCCAAGAGATGGCAGCCACGTTCGGCACTCCCGTCTCATGATCGGTTGTATGCAAGAGAAGCAGTTTTTCACCTTGCAGGAAATTCAGCAACTCTTGGGACAACTCGGTTGTTATGTTTTCAGCCATGGGAGATCTCCTTTCCAGTACAAGAAAAAGTTTCCACCATTATACCACAACGGGAAATTCAACGATCAATTCCGGTTCCCCCACTATTACGAATACCCATTTTCCTTTTGGGTATTCTATCCGTTGCAAAATGTGATAAATCCAAGTACAGGGAGGGTTGGCCATGACGAATCTAGAGAGTTTCAGATTCCCTTTTCACTTGACTGACGACCCGTTTCGGATAACCCAATGGCCGGAGGACTGGCTGGAAAACGAGTGGCTGGATACGGCCAGTCAACCGACGGAAGCAGAATCTGATTTCCTGCTGCCGGAAGAATCGTATTATTAATAATTATCCCGTACCACTATCAGAGCGGTACGGGATAATTTTTAACAGGTTGTTTTTTCGGAATTGACTTTTCGGGCAGCCGAATGTCAACTGAAAGATCAGTTGGCATATGACTTTTGTTTTTCATTACGATCCCGGTCGCTCTTTTTCAAGTACTTCTTGCGCAGACGAATCGACTGGGGCGTGACCTCGCAATACTCGTCATCACTCAAATATTCCAGGGATTGTTCCAAAGACATAAGACGCGGGGATTTTAACTTGGTCGTCTCATCTTTCGTGGCGGAGCGGACGTTGGTCATCGCCTTCGCTTTCGTCACATTGACGGTCAAATCGTTGTCCCGATTGTGTTCGCCCACGATCATGCCTTCATACACTTCCGTCCCCGGGGTAATAAACATAACGCCCCGATCTTCCAGTCCCTCAATGCTGTAGCCGGTTGCCGTTCCTGTTTCGTTGGCAATCAATACACCCTGTCGGCGGCCTTCGATTTCTCCCCGATAAGCTTGGTAGGAGTGAAAGCTGTGATTCATGATTCCGTAGCCGCGGGTTTCCGTCAGGAATTCGGTCCGGAATCCGATCAATCCTCGTGCAGGAATTAAAAATTCGATTCGCACATTTCCGGTTCCGTGATTGATCATGTTGCTCATTTCTGCTTTCCGGGTTCCCAATCGTTCCATGACCGCACCCATGTACTCTTCCGGCACGTCAATCACCAAATGTTCCAACGGCTCCATTTTAACTCCGTCTTCTTGCCGGATAATCACCTGCGGCTTGGAAACCTGCAGTTCGTATCCTTCCCGCCGCATCGTTTCGATTAGCACGGAGAGGTGAAGTTCCCCGCGCCCCGACACGATGAAGGCGTCCGGCGAATCGGTTTCTTCAACCCGCAGCGATACGTCTGTTTCCAACTCAGCCAGCAGACGGTCTCTTAACTTTCGCGAGGTCACATGCTTGCCTTCCCGTCCGGCAAAGGGGGAATCATTGACCAAGAAGGTCATTTGCAGCGTCGGTTCATCGATATGCAATAACGGCAGCGCTTCCGGATGTTCCGGATCGGTCACGGTTTCACCGACGTTAATATCCCCCAGACCCGCAATTGCAATAATATCTCCCGCTTGTGCATGTTCAATTTCCACGCGGTTCAATCCGATAAAACCAAATAGTTTGGAGACACGGGATTTCTGAATCGATCCGTCCGTTTTTACCACGGCCGCTTGCGTATTCAGCTTGATCTCTCCGCGCTGAATCCGTCCGATACCGATACGGCCCAAGTAATCGTTGTAATCCAACAACGTAACCTGGAACTGCAAAGGTTCGCTGGGATCACCTTGCGGTGACGGGATATGTTCGATAATCGCTTCGTACAATACCCGCATGTCCTCGGTTTGCTGATCCGGTTCCGTGGAAGCGTATCCTTGCAGCGCAGACGCATAAATGATCGGAAACTCCAATTGTTCATCATTGGCATCCAGTTCGATGAACAGATCGTAGACCTCATCGACCACTTCCTGTGGACGGGCGTTCGGTCGGTCAATCTTGTTCAAGACGACGATTGGAACCAGATTTTGTTCCAACGCTTTGCGCAAAACAAATTTGGTCTGCGGCATGACCCCTTCAAAAGCGTCCACGACCAGCAGCACACCGTCTACCATTTTCATGATCCGTTCCACTTCTCCGCCAAAGTCCGCGTGTCCCGGCGTATCCACAATATTGATCGTGTATCCGTTAAAATGAATGGCCGTGTTTTTCGCCAGAATGGTGATTCCCCGTTCCCGTTCCAGATCGTTGGAATCCATCACCCGTTCTTCCACATGTTCATTCTCCCGAAAAATACCGGACTGTTGCAGCAATTTATCAACTAACGTGGTTTTCCCATGGTCGACGTGGGCGATAATCGCAATATTCCGCAGTTTTTCCTGATGTGTCATAACGTACCTCCTAAAATGTCAAACAAAAAACATCATACCACATTCCGTCAAAAATTTTTTAAGTTTCTTGTTAAAGTTGTTCCCGATTTTGCATAAATTCAAATCTGCAAAATTTCCCGCAACAGATTTGCAAATCTTTCATCATCTGCTGGAGTCCGTTTTTTCGGACCTTTCGTCCGCTTTCCCGCTCGTCTCCACCTGGCGGATTGCTCTCGCATCTCCAACAGCAATTCGATATTGTCTTGTTTGTACTCTTGTCCGTAAATGCCGAGGACGCGGCATCCCTTTCCCAGCACCATCGCCGCCAAACCAATATCTTGCGTCACAACCAGATCCCCCGCTTTGACCCGGTTCAAAATCGCCATGTCTACTGATTGGGATCGATCATCCACGACCAAATGGTGTTTTCCCTGCAATTCATGGTGGAAGTTTGACACCGTCCAACAGATCATTCCTTTTGCGACAGCCATTTCCTGGGCAATCTGCACCACCCGCTTCGGACAACCGTCCGCATCGATCCAAAGGCCGGTTCCGTCTATGTCTGCGGGATCCTTGGTGTCCATCATTGATTCCCCCTCTCTCTCCTCATAAACATGAAAAAAACCGCTGCCATTGCAGCAGCGAGTTCATTTCACCCGGCGAGCCGTCAATCAATAAAGCTGTATAGAACCCAAAATAGCACGGCAACCCCGGCACCAACCAACGCCCATATGAGAAACCCTCTATTATATCGTCCGAACAGTCCGGATAAAAAAGCGGTTGTCCAGGGAGCCTTCACGTCCGGATAAGCCGCATGGTACTCCTCTTCAATCGGTGTGAATTGTTTATGCAGCCGTTCCTGTTCCGTTCCTGATCTTTCGTCATTCACCGAATCCACCCCCTCTTTCGGTATTACCGTTATTCTTTCCTTGTCGAAGGGGTACCATCCGCTTACAGGTTAAGAGAACGATTGGTAATCGTTACAAACAAGCAGAAATCAAGGCTTTGGATCTCCAGTCCGTTATCCAGTATATTCACTTCCACATCATCGGGATCAATCGGCAGAGAAATAGAAGGTACTTCCGTCCCGCCGACTTCGGGATGAAACAAAAATTCCAACGCAATTTCCTGTTCCCTTTCGTTCCATACCACGTCACAAAAATCAAATCTTCCAGAAAATTGGGCAAGTACCAACGCATCTTCGCTCAAGGGCTTATCCCACTCCAGTTTACACCAGACAGAGGCATCCTCCAGAAAGTCATTGATCAAATTCGACACATCTTCCAATCCATCGATCGGTTCCATTGATTCCAGCAAGCCCTATTCCTCCCGGCACTCATCATTTTGCTTATATGCCAACACAATCAAACGATCCAGCTGCTGACTTTTCTGGAGTACGACCGGATCCAGCAAATTTCCGGTCTGTTTGATCAATCGATGAAGTTCCAAACGCTTCTGATCGATCTGGTTCAGCAGTGATAAGTTCTTCATCGATCGGTCACAACCCTTTGCTCTTAAAAATCGTACTTTACAATTATACTGAACCGGAAAGTCCCTGAACAGTCAGGAAAAAACTTCTTTCTTTGACATAAAGCGCGTTGCGTATCGGCCTGCATGCGATGATGTGTCGAATCATGCGATTGAAACTGATAATCCCCTTTTTAACATTTTCGCCCGGACTTCCTATGTGTATAATGAGAATAAACAGCAAGTGGAGAGGAGTGTCAGCCATGCATGTTGAACAGCTGAAAATTAACTACAAAACGTTGGACGAATTTAAAAAGTTTCGCGAAAACGGTCTGGAAGAACTTGCGATGCACGAAGAATTGCACTCCAAATTGATTGAAAATCTGAACCTATCTCCCTTTTACGGCATCTATGACGATGGCAAACTGGTGGCACGGATGAGCCTGTACAAGATGGACGCCAAATATGACCGTTACTTTGATCCGCCGCAGGATCATCATGAATTGTGGAAGTTGGAAGTTTTACCCGGATATAAAGGAAAAGGATACGGTTCCGCACTTGTACGTTATGCACAATCACTCGGCTTGCCCATCAAAACCAACGTACGGTTTGGAGCACAAGACTTCTTTATTAAGCTGGGCTTTTCCCCTGTGAAATATGATCCGATTCGCGACAGAGGGGAAAACCCCTACATCTGGCAACCGTAATCTGAATTTCCCGGACTAAAGGAGGATTCTGTTTGCTGTCCACCATCAAGATGAACCGCATCAATGAACTGGCACGAAAATCCAAAACGGTCGGGTTAACGGAAGCAGAACGTATTGAGCAGCAACAACTAAGAAAAGAGTATATTGAGACTTTTCGCGATGAGTTTCGAAAACAACTTGACTCCATCCAGTTCGTCGATGAAGAACCTGCAGACGACAAGAATATTCATTGAAAATAGGGTCAGGCGACCTGTCGGCAGCAGCAAAACTGTCGGCAGATCGCCTTTTTTGTTTTTCGTTCGATTTGAACCGATTAATCGATACGTTCCAGGTTTCCGTTGGCATCCATTCGAAAGCGGGGCCGCAGGTCAGGCTCCCCCAGATCGTCGACAGACAGCAGCGTTAGCTTGCGTGCCCGCTCCATAATGAATACCAATGTTTTATAATCTTCTTTTATCATTTCATGCTCCGCTGTCAACCGTTGCAGCTCGTGTTCAAGAATTTTTTTGGCGACCAGCAAGTCCTGCAATTCGCTTTGCTTGTGGTTCGATTCCCTTTCAAATTGACGCACTTTATTTAATAAAAGCGAATGTTCTTGCCGTTGGTTTTTCAGAAAACGAATCACTTCGTTCCAAGTCAGTTCCGCATTCTCAATTGACGAGTCTGACTCGATTGATTCCCGTATGACTTTTTTTGATCTGCTCTTGATCATCTTTCGTTGAGCTTTTGCGATCTCGATCCCTTGCAGATTGTTTTTACGCACGTATGCATTCCATCTGAAACCGCATGCAGCCTCTGTTCGTCCAAGCTTTCCCGCACACTCCTCAAACGCAGCCAGCTGCGTGCTGCCTTCCCGGATATGGCGCAGTATAATCTCTGCCAAGACTCGATCGTCTTCTTCCGTCCAGGCGTCTTGACGCATCGTTCTCATCTAGCAAATTACCTCCCCGAACATTTATCATTACTATATGCGAATTTTTTAAAAATAGCCTAGTTATGGTTATATCCATGTTTGCTAGAAAATAAACAGACCACCCATTCGGGTGGTCAAAGGCGGAATTTCGAAGAATCTATTCGGACTCCCCGTTTTCCTGATCTTTATAATAGGAGATCAATTCCGTTTTCTCGATCGCTTCTTGCACCAATTGTTCGATGTCCAAATTCTTTTCGGCCCGTGTCGTTTCTTCCAGCCTTGGACGGGTGCGCGGCGCTTTCGGCGTGAAAATGGTGCAGCAATCTTCATAGGGCAGAATCGATGTTTCATAAGTGCCGAGATCCTTGGCAATCTTGATGATATCCACTTTGTCCATCGCCACTAACGGACGAAGCACCGGCATGTTCGTTACGTGATTGATCGCAAACATGCTCTCCAGGGTTTGACTCGCGACTTGTCCCAGACTTTCACCGGTGACCAATGCAAGGATCTTTCGCTCTGCGGCGATTCGACTGGCAATTCGCAGCATGAATCGGCGCATCACCGTAATCGACAGTTCATCGGGGCAGTGTTGCCGAATCGCTCTTTGTATTTCCGTGAAGTATACGATGTGCAGCCGGACCCGCCCTCCGTATCGGGCCAATATTTGCGCCAGTTCCTCCACCTTCTTGCGGGAACGTTCACTGGTAAACGGGAACGAGTGAAAATGAATCGCTTCGATTTCCACCCCTCGTTTCATCGCCATCCAACCGGCTACCGGCGAGTCGATCCCGCCGGATAGCAGAAGCAGTGCTTTGCCGGAAGAACCGACCGGCAAACCTCCCGGACCCGGAATGACCTCCACGTACAAATAAGCATCCGTTGCCCGCACTTCACAGGTAAAGGTTAACTCCGGATGATGCACATCTACGCTCAAATTCGGAACGCTACGCAAAATATGGGCGCCAAGTTCTTTCGAAAGCTCCGGAGAAGTCAACGGGAACGATTTGTTGGCGCGACGGGATTCCACTTTAAAAGTAGTGGGTTTTAATACAACCTGTTGCAAAAGCTGCACCGCAGCCTGTTTGATTTCTTCAAGGTTTTGCGAAGTTGTGATCACCGGGGACATGGATACCAGCCCCGGCACCCAACGAAGTTTTTCAATAACCTCCTGATAATCGGCCCCGTTCAAGTGAACCAGAATGCGTCCCTCGCTGCGCGAAATCTTCACCTTCCCAATTCCCTTTACGGCACGATGCATATTTTCCAGCAGACGTTTCTCGAAGTCCGCGCGATTTTTTCCTTTTAACGAAATTTCCCCCATCCGGGCCAATACGATTGCGTACATTCGAAATTACCTCCGTGTCAGCAAGCGAAGATCCTCAACCAGTCGGGTCATGATCCGAACCGCTTCCTCGATTTCTTCAGCAGTGTTCTCATAGGATAACGAGAGTCTGACACTCCCTTCCAGTTCCTGGTCCGACAGCCTTAACTGCTGCAAGACGTGGCTGTGGATTTTTTGCCGGGATGAACAGGCAGAGCCGGTTGAGATAAAAACCCCCTCCGTTTCCATTGCATGCACCAATACTTCCCCTTTCACTCCGGGTAACGATACACTTACCACATGGGGAGCAGCCAGTCCTTCCGGGGTATTGATCCTTACTTGACCGATGGAACTTCGAATCCCTTGTATCAGTTGATCCCGCAATCTTTCCAGTCGTTCCCTGTCTTGTTCAAGAGATGCAAACACTTTTCGAACCGCCGCTCCGAATCCCGCAATTCCAGGAACATTTTCGGTTCCGGATCGTCTGTTCTTTTCCTGCCCGCCTCCCCAAAACAAAGGTTCCAGATCAATCCCTTCCCGCATAAACAGGGCACCGATTCCTTTCGGTCCGTGTATTTTGTGGGCAGATACAGACAACAGATCAATTTTATCCGTTTTAACTTTCAGCGGAATTTTCCCATAGGCTTGTACACCATCCACATGGAAAAGGGTTTTCGGCCTGTTTGACAAAAGCTCGCCAATTTGCCGAATCGGTTGAACCGCTCCCGTTTCATTGTTGACAACCATAATGGATACCAATATCGTATGTTCCGTCAACGCTTGTTCAACATCCTCGATACGTACGCAACCGTTTCCGTCTACCGGCAAATAGGTTACCCGAAATCCTTCACCCTCCAGAAATTTCATCACGTCCAGTACTGCCGAGTGTTCAATCGAACTGGTAATAATATGGGTTCCCCGCTTCTTATATCTTCGCGCAATACCTTGAATCGCCAAATTGTTCGCTTCCGTTCCGCCGGACGTAAAAATAATTTCGGACGGCTTGGCGCCCAGTGTTTTAGCGATCTCTTGGCGAACGCGATCGATAATCGCTTCCGTCTCAAGACCTTTTTTATGTAAAGAAGAAGGATTTCCGAAATGACGTGTCAAAACGACCGTCATCGCTTCAATTACCTCCTGAAAAGGGCGTGTCGTAGCGCTGTTGTCCAAATAAATTTCACGAGCCACACGCATCCTTCCTTTCTCTTTTCGATAGTATCCCCGACTGCCCGTTTTACATTATAGCCCTGCCCGCCGGAAGGGACAAGCCGTTATGATTGAAAAACATTGTATCCCGTACCGCCTTAAGGCAATACGGGATACATTCTTTCCATCATGGATCGGCAGATTCAATTTGCCAGGACCGGCTGTTTTTCGTACAACTTATTGCCGACAAAGCGGGCCAAATCCACCACACGGCTGGAGTAGCCCCACTCATTGTCATACCATGCCAGCACTTTCACTTGGCGGTCGCCAACGACCAGCGTCGATAACGCGTCAACGATGGAGGAAGCGGGATTGCCGACAAAATCAACCGATACCAAAGGTTCTTCCATGTATTCGATAATTCCTTTTAAAGGTCCTTCAGCAGCTTGCTGCATCACTTGGTTGACTTCCTCCGCCGTCACTTCCCGGCCCAGGGTAACGACCAAATCGACAATCGATACATTCGGAGTCGGAACGCGCAGCGCCAGACCGTTTAACTTCCCTTTCAGTTCAGGCAGTACCAGACCGACTGCCTTGGCGGCACCCGTCGTGGTCGGGATGATCGAGGTTCCCAACGCACGGGCCCGGCGCAGGTCTTTATGCGGATTATCCAAATTCTTTTGGTCGTTCGTATAAGAATGAACCGTCGTCATCATTCCGGATTCGATCGTAAAGGCTTCATGCAGGACTTTGGCAACAGGAGCCAGACAGTTGGTCGTGCAGGACGCATTGGAGATGACGTGGTGATTGTCCGGATCGTACATCTCCTCGTTGACACCCATCACGATGGTCACGTCTTCGTTTTTGCCCGGTGCGGTGATAATCACTTTTTTCGCCCCGTTTTGCAAATGGAGTCCGGCAGTTTCCTTGGCACGAAATTTGCCGGTTGCTTCAATGACAATATCGACTCCATGTTCTCCCCATTTGAGATTGTTGATATCTCGATCGGACAAAACCGCAATTCTTCGCCCGTTTACGATGAGAGCATTTTCTTCAGCTTTGATTTGGGCGTCCCAACGACCATGAATCGAATCGTATTTTAACAGGTGCGCCAATGAAGCTGGATCCGTCGTCGCGTTGACGGCTGTTATTTCGATTGAAGGATCTTGCGAAGCAATGCGAAATACCATTCGACCGATCCGTCCAAGTCCATTTATCCCCAGCTTAATTGTCATTTGTCAATTAACCTCCCAGACTGTTACGATGTTCAATCGTATTTTACACCTAATCTACAAAATACACCATACTATTTATTGCCTTTTACTAAAAAAGTATGTCACATTGGAACAAATAGTACCAATCTGCATTCAGAATCCACCTTTGTCCTGCCAGGACACCTCTCTCGTTCGAACATCACAGGTTACCTTAAAACTTATAAATTCTAACAAGTATGAAAAAACCGCCGCAGTAAGCCCGCAGCGATTTTCGTCCTATGTTTCCTCTACCTCAACATATAAACAATTCCCAGGAGGAGGAACACGACTCCTCCAATAAACAATCCTTTGGACAGTTTTTTGAAGAACATACTCGTTCACCTCATACGCCTATTTTTCGCTGAATCAGCACTTTAAACCGTTCTCCCATGCCACCGGGCAAAATAAAGTGTTTAATCGCCAAATTTCTTTTTACGTTCGCATCATGGAATGGGTCAGTACCCGGTTGCACGGCGGAAAGACTTTCTAATATCCCTGATTCAATCAGAAATTTCGATTGGGTTCCAAAGAAAAATGTTTCCAATCCAACGCGCTCCCCATGCCGCATGAACGCGGTGAAGTTCACATCTGCCGTCAGATCCTGCTCCCCCGGCAAAGATAAAACATCTTCAATTACCTGATGATGGCGGTAGGCGCGAATGGTTCCTTTCCTTTTTCCTTCAAACAAATATGGGATTTCGTCCCCATAGTCGATCGTCATTACGTACCCTTGTTGTAAAAAAGAGCTTATTTCCGTCAACCAGTCCATTGCGTCCAGATTCACTTCGACCTGCTGTCCAATGACCGGCTGGCTGGCCCAATCACTCAGTTCAAGCAAAATTCGCGACTCGCGAACAGGCTCCCAGTGCTCTGTCAAGCGCCCGCCCGCAGATGAAACAAATAACTCCTGATAGCCAAGTTCGGCTCGTTTGATAATATGCACGGGAAATGCGTCAATCAATTCATTGGACAAGACCGCTCCGCGAAAAGGACCCACATCTGCCAAACGGGTAACCCATTGCACCTGGAAATTCTGTAATGCAAAACGTTGTGTTTGCTGCAAGCGTTCCGAGATTTCGATAATCCGATACTCGAGAACCGCATCCAAATCTGGATGCATCCGTTGAACGGCAGATAAAATGTCTCGCGCCAAAATCCCTTGTCCTGCGCCATACTCCACGACAGTAAAAGGCGAGGGGAAATTCAGATCTTTCCATTTTTGATAGAGGGACCGCGCAAGGGTCTCCCCGTATACGGCGTGTACACCTGGAGACGTGTAAAAATCGCCTTCCTTGCCGAAGGGAAGCTTGTCTCCGGTATAATAGCCCCAGTCTGGATGATAGAGCGCCCAATGCATAAATTCGCGAAAAGAGAGGGGTCCCTTTTCGCGAATTTCATTCTGCAGCCAAAGCTCCAATTGATTCATCCCAGTTAGAGCTTTTCAATGACCTTGTCGATCAGGCCATACTCTTTTGCTTCTTCAGCCGACATGAAATAATCCCGATCGGTATCACGTTCCACTTTTTCCAACGGTTGACCGGAACGTTCGGCGATGATCTTGTTCAGCATCTCACGCATCCGCAAGATTCGTTCGGCGGCAATTTTGATATCGGTCGCTTGACCGCGTGCACCGCCAAGAGGTTGATGAATCATGACTTCGGAGTTCGGCAGCGCATACCGCTTCCCTTTGGCTCCGGCAGTCAATAGGAATGCTCCCATGGAAGCTGCCATACCCACACAGATGGTGGACACATCCGGTTTAATAAACTGCATGGTATCATAAATCGCCATCCCCGCTGTGATGGATCCACCCGGCGAGTTAACGTACAAATGAATATCTTTTTCAGGATCTTCCGCAGCCAGGAATAACAACTGGGCAATGATCGAATTTGCAACCATGTCGTCAATTTCGCTGCCCAAGAAGATGATTCGGTCTTTCAGCAAACGGGAATAGATGTCGTACGACCGTTCCCCTCTGCTGGTTTGCTCCACTACAATCGGAACCAAGTTCATAAAGAAATACCCCCTCGATTCAATTCGATGTATGTATCCAGTATGCCATATTCACAGCATATGCCAAAAGTGTTTTATTTGACAAGCAGAGCCACCTGACGGTGGCTCTCAGTTGACTTTTTCAGAACGGAATCGGACTCCGTATCTGCCTTTTCTCGTTTTGTATAATTCAACTTCACGCGGCGGACGCGTTCCGTGAATCCGTTTGTCACCCTCTACCCACATCACGGCGCAATAGGCTTCAAACTTGCTGTCATATAACCCGGCCCAATACACCCATGACATCTGCAACTCCCCCCAAGCGCCAATTTTGTACTTTTATTGTGGCCTTGGTGGAAAGGGTTCACACCCGTTAAAAATATCTTTCGCTGGGACTTACACCCAAACCCGCTACTATACCCAGACGCGGTCTCCGCCTTTGCGCAATACGTTTTCATCACCCAGGACGTGTTTGGCGATCGTGGTTGCTTCCCAGTTCCGCGCATGGTAGGAAGCCAGCAGCGGCTCAAGAATTTGGACTTTATACCCGTTGTCCAACAATCCGTACATCGTAGCCAGAACAGCCATTTCGGCATCCATGCCGCCCAAGTGGACAAGTTCGATTTGCTGATCTTCCAAAAGACGCTTCACTTCGTCATTGACCGCGGAATAGGTCCTTTTTTCTACAACCTTTGCTTTCGGATGAGAAATCAGTAAGGTGTCCTGCTCCTCATTCTCTTCATGCTTCCATGTGGTCAAGATAATCAGGTCGTATTGGTTTCCTTCTTCATTCAGATATTTTTGGCAAAGCCCCGCGATGTAATCGAGGTTGCCCAGGTTTCCCAGAAAATCTTCCTGGATGTCTGTCAACAAGAGCGCTTTTTTCATCATCATCATCTGCACCTTTCTGCAAAAATTCCGAGATTCAGAAAATCCATTTATTGAATATGTAGAAAACTTGCATAACGTTCTTCAATTTCCTGCGCTACAGATTGATGTTCCGCCACATCTTCGATTACATCCAAGCCATATCCGTGTCCATCCTCAGCAACGCGGAAGAAGATCAGTTCCTTGGGCGGATTGGCATCCCGCTCATAATAGACCGCATAAGCTTGATCCTGCATGTGAAAATAGGCGGCGAGCACATATTTGTTCGTGTCGGCTTCCTCCTGAACACTGATGAAAAAAATGCTTTTAATCAGTTCCATAACCCGTTCCCTGTACAGCTCGCCCGGATAGTCGAGCTGCAGCACCGCTTGTTGCTGATCGGCAACTCGATACAGTTCTCTCTTGTCGTCCCGTTCCCAGCTGATCAACAACAAATGTGCTTCCTCGTAAAAGAAGGCATGCTGCTCCGCCTTGGGAAATGTGAACATCAGATCCATCCGTTCACCTCCCGTATACGATTAGGAAAACTTGACTCCCAAGCCTTTAGGCGCAGGCGAGCCTTAGTCACCCTTATACTTGTTGCCTTGAAAACTTACAAATTCTAACAAGCATTAAAAAATAGCAGGGGACTCCCTGCGCCGCTTCTTATTGTTCCCACTGTTCATGCTGTTTGCGAAT
>JAGVBM010000179.1 GCA_020059765.1 Bacillota bacterium | reverse complement strand
TCCATTGTTGAAATCGCCCAGATCGTCGAAGATAAATTTCATTTGGGAAAAGGAATCGGTTTGCTTCTATTTAAATTACTTGTCTTGGACAAAGAGATTTATGTTGATTTGAATGAGCGGCTCAATCTGAACGCGAAGAAAGTTGCGGTTGCGGTAACGGCATAAAAATGACTAAAAGCCTTCATTTCAGAATGCTTGGAGATGTTTTGATATGTATATTAAACCCGGTAAATACGTCCACTTCAAAGGCAACGAATACGAAGTTGTCGGCGCGGCTACCCACAGTGAAACGCTGGAGGAAGTGGTGGTTTACCGGGCATTGTATGGCGACAGCGGGCTTTGGGTTCGTCCGGCGGCGATGTGGAATGAAATTGTCGAACATAACGGACGCCGCGTCAAACGATTCACACACGTTGACGAAATTGCACAGGAACCGCTGACAGGCATTCATAATTACAGTACGCCAACCGAAAAAGTGGAACTGTTTATGTCGTTGTTCGCTGGACGTGACGATGTTTTTGCAAAGCGATGGGAAAACGCTAAAAGAGGCTCTGACGGGTATGTTCCTGTCTGTCACAACGAATGGTCGCCGCTTTGTCCCAAATCAGGCGGCGGTAAGATGAAATGCGGAAAATGCCCTAATCAGAATTTTGCGCGGTATGATGCGGGCGCAGTTGAAAAACATCTTAAAGGGCAGCTGACCGCCGGAGTGTATCCGATGTTTCCTGATGAAACTTGCAGATTTTTAGCATTCGACTTCGATGGCAAAGATTATAGTCCGGAGGATTTGCGACGCGATGTTACCGCTATTCGCGAGGCTTGCACTGAAAAAGGCATAAGCATGGCGGTGGAACGTTCACGTTCCGGCAAGGGGATTCACTTCTGGATGTTCTTTGCCGAAAACATTCCAACAGGCACAGCACGAAAATTCGGCAGCAGTTTGATTACTCATGCTATGAGCAAACATCATGAGTTGTCATTCAAAACGTATGACCGAATGATTCCCAATCAAGACACATTGCCAAAGGGCGGATTCGGCAACTTAATCGCACTTCCGCTTCAAAAGATACCTCGTGAGCATGGGAACAGCGCATTTGTTGATGAAAAATTCAATGCCTATTCTGACCAGTGGAACTATTTGTACAACGTTAAAAAATATACGCTGGAAGACACAGAATCGTTTATTAAGCAACTGTCGCCGTCAGGCGAGCTTGGTGATTTGCGCCGGGATTCCGAGGAGGAAAAACCGTGGGAAGGCAAGAAGCCGGAACAAAAGCTAACGAGATTTGACTTCCCGGATACGGTAAAGATTGTCCGCGCAAATATGTTATACGTTGAGAAGTCAGGGATTTCAAGCCCCGCGCTTAACGCGCTGAAGCGCTTGGCGGCGTTTCGCAATCCTGAGTTTTACAAAGCGCAGGCTATGCGGCTTTCTACGTTTGATAAGTCAAGGATTATTTGCTGCTCTGACGAAACCGAGCAATATTTATGCTTGCCGCGCGGTTTGGAAGACGAGGTCTGTGAACTTTTGGAATATAACGGCGTCAGGATACAATTCAATGACGAAACCAATAGAGGGCGCAAGATTGATGTTAAGTTTAAAGGTGAGCTGCGCGGCGAACAGCAACAGGCTGCGGACGCGCTTTTGATGCATAACAATGGAATTTTGTCCGCTACCACGGCGTTTGGGAAAACCGTTATCGGAGCGCGTTTAATAGCAGATCGCCAAGTGAATACGCTGATTTTGGTACACCGTACAAATTTATTGTCCCAGTGGGTGGAGAGGCTGAACGAGTTTTTAATAATCAATGAAGAACCGATAATCGAACTCACACCCAAGGGACGTAAACGCAAGAAATCCATCATCGGTCAAATCGGAGGCGGTAAAAACAATTCGAGCGGTGTCATAGATGTGGCGGTTATGCAGTCTTTAGTGTCCGGGGATGAGGTCAAGGAAATTGTGAGAAATTACGGCATGATAATTGTGGACGAATGTCATCATGTGTCGGCGTTCAGTTTTGAGCAGATACTGAAAACCGCAAACGCCAAATATGTCTACGGCCTGACTGCAACTCCAACGCGGCAGGACGGTCATCATCCAATTATTTATATGCACTGCGGAAAAATCCGTTACCGTGTGGACGCGAAGGAACAGGCGGCGGCGCGTCCGTTTGAACATTTTGTAATTCCGCGTTTCACAAGGTTTCAAAAACCGGCTCATCAGGACGAGGGCAAGTGGACGATTACCGATATTTACAATGATATTCAGAACAGTGAGCTTCGCAACAGCTTAATCATACAGGATGTTACCGCTGCCGTGGAACAAGGGCGGAATCCGATTATCCTCACCGAACGCACCGAACATGTAAAATATTTGGCGTCTCAGTTGAAGCCGCACATTAAAAACGTGATTGCTTTAACAGGAGGCGGAACCCAAAAAAAAAGCCGGGAAACCTTTCAAACAGTTGCCGACATTGCTGAAGACGAATCTTTCGTTCTTGTCGCCACTGGGAAATATGTAGGCGAAGGGTTTGATATGCCGCGTTTGGATACGCTTTTTCTCGCTATGCCCATATCATGGAAAGGGACGCTCCAGCAGTACGCCGGGCGGTTGCACCGCTTATATGAAGGTAAGAACGAGGTTCAAGTTTACGATTATGTAGATGTCCATGTGGCGATGCTGGAAAAAATGTATCAAAAGCGCCTGAGGGGTTACGCCACCATCGGATACAAAGCAAAGGGAACGCCGCAACCGTTGGAAGAAGTTCACTCAATTTTTGACAGCCACACGTTTTTTCCGGTTTATTCCGCTGATATTTTGGCGGCTCGAAGTGAAATTTTGATTGTCAGCCCATTTGTGACAAAACGGCGGATATTGTCCGCTTTGAATTATATGACCGCTGCCAACGCGAAGGTTACGGTGGTTACAAAACCGCCTGAAAACTATTCCGAAAAAGATAGGGAGAAAATCGTGGAATGTATGGAACTGCTCACGCAACATGGTATTACCGTAAAAACCAAAGACCGAATCCATCAGAAATTCGCGATTATGGATCAGCGGGTCGTATGGTACGGAAGTATCAATTTTCTCAGCTATGGTACATCGGAAGAAAGCGTTATGCGAATTGAGAATATGGACATTGCGGGGGAGCTAAT
>JAGVBM010000186.1 GCA_020059765.1 Bacillota bacterium | reverse complement strand
TCCCGAACACGGAAGTTAAGCTCTCCAGCGCCGATGGTACTTGGGCTGAAGCCCCGGGAGAGTAGGTCGTCGCTAGGCAAGTGAGAAACGCCTTGGCTTGTGCCGGGGCGTTTTTTGTTTGATCCGGACCCGAATTTTGCTCCACTTCACATTGCGTAAGGGGAATGGTATACTTCATACTACTACCAGATGTCATGTTACGATGAGCCAGGTGATTGTTTGTGATGCACCTTCGTCCTCGCACGATTCCGAATTCATGGATGTTGGATCTTTCTTATGTTACGCTCGGGGCTTTTTTGATTTCGGTCGCTGTTAATTGGATCTTTGTACCGAATCAGATTGTGACAGGAGGCCTGACCGGAGTTGGAATCCTATTTGAATATGCATTTCGTCTTCCCATCTCGGTAACCACTTTGCTGCTGAATGTGCCATTATTTATAGCAGGCTGGAAAATGCTAGGGGGACAAGCGTTCGGTTTTAAAACGCTGTACGGTTTTTTGACATTGGCGTTGTTTATTCAGCTCAACACGGCCATGCGAACTATACCCTTGACGGAAGAACCGTTATTGGCGTCCATTTATGGCGGTATCGTCCTGGGCGCCGGAATCGGCATTGTGTTTCGCGGACGGGGAACGACCGGCGGGACTGATTTACTGGCGCGGTTGGTCCAGAAGTTGACGGGGCTCTCCCCTGGAGTATTGCTGTTGGCCATAGACGGGACGATTATCGCCTCAGCTGCTGTCATGTTCAGTGTGGAGCGGATTTTATATGCGTTGGTTTCCCTCTATGTAACGGGTAAGACGATTGATTTTATTCAGGAAGGGTTGTCCCGTTCCAAGGTCGCGTACATCATTTCTCCTTATCATGATCAAATCAAAAGGGAAGTGTTGCATTCACTTGATCGGGGAGTCACCCAGTTGCGTGCTGTCGGCGGCTATACGGGAGAGGATCGGGAGATACTTCTCTGCGTGCTCAGCCAATCGGAAGTGACCAAGCTGAAAGAGGTTGTCCGTTCGATTGACCCAGAGGCCTTCGTGATCGTATCCGATGCACATGAAGTATTGGGGGAAGGATTTCGTCTTCCGACAGTGTAAGACGAAGCGATAAATCATGATTTGATAACTGTATACACATGAAAGGAGATTACATATGAGAGAGCAAACACTTGACCAACTGGCGATTAATACGATTCGAACGTTGTCGATTGATATGGTCAACCAGGCCAATTCCGGTCATCCGGGTATGCCGATGGGGGCAGCTCCCATGGCGTATGTATTATGGAAAGATTTCTTAAAGCATAATCCAACCAACCCGTCTTGGTTTAATCGCGATCGATTCGTCCTGTCGGCCGGCCACGGATCCGCATTGGTGTACAGTTTGCTCCATCTGTTTGGTTATGACCTGACCATGGAAGATCTGAAGAATTTCCGGCAATGGGGAAGCCGTACTCCGGGGCATCCGGAATTTGGCCATACTCCCGGTGTGGAAGCGACCACCGGACCTTTGGGACAAGGTGTCTCCATGGCGGTTGGGATGGCAATTTCCGAGCGGTTTTTGGCATCTGCATACAATCGGGAAGGATTTGACCTGATTGATCATTATACCTATTCCATCTGCGGTGACGGGGATTTGATGGAAGGTGTTTCCGCAGAAGCGGCTTCGTTGGCCGGACATCTTAAACTCGGCCGTTTAATTGTGCTTTACGATTCGAATGATATTTCGTTGGACGGGGAGACAAGCTTTTCTTTCTCGGAAGACGTTGGAAAACGGTATGAATCTTACGACTGGCAAGTATTGCGGGTGGAAGACGGCAACAACATCGAGGAGATTGCCGCCGCTCTTGCAAAAGCAAAGGAAGATACGGACCATCCGACATTGATTGAAGTGAAAACGACAATCGGCTATGGCAGCCCGAACCGTGCGGGCACTTCTTCCGCGCATGGCGCTCCCCTCGGCGAAGAAGAGGGACAATTGACCAAAGAACAGTACGGATGGGAGCACGAACCGTTCCATGTACCGCATGCGGTTCACGAGTCGTTTGCGAAAGCCAAATCCCTCGGCGAGAAGGCGGAAGCGGATTGGAACCGCCTATTCGAACAGTACGAGTCAGCCTATCCGGACTTGGCGAAGCAAGTGCAACTGGCCATAAATGGCAAGCTGCCGGAAGATTGGGAAGCGGGGCTCCCGGTTTTTTCGCCGGCAGACGGAAAAATTGCGACAAGGGATGCATCCGGAAAAGTGTTGAACGCAATCGCCAAACAAATCCCATATTTCCTTGGTGGATCTGCGGATTTGGCGTCATCGAACAAAACCGAACTAAAAAATCTGGGGGTCTTCAGCGCCAAGGACTACAGCGGACGCAACATCTGGTTTGGCGTGCGTGAGCATGCGATGGGTGCAATCGTCAACGGGATGAAATTGCATGGCGGCGTAATACCCTTTGGCGCAACATTTTTCGTGTTCTCCGATTATCTGCGACCGGCCATGCGTCTGTCGGCGCTGATGAAATTGCCCGTTCTGTACGTGCTGACCCATGACAGCATCGCCGTCGGTGAAGACGGTCCGACCCACGAACCGATCGAACATCTTGCGTCTCTGCGTGTGATTCCCGGAATGACGGTGCTCCGTCCTGCCGATGCCAACGAAACGGTCGCCGCTTATCATTATGCGGTTTCTGCGAGCGATGGACCGGTTTCCATTGTTTTGTCCAGACAGGGTTTGCCGGTCTTGGAAACAGATCAAGCAACCGTGATTCAAAGTGTGGCGCGGGGTGCCTACGTGGTGGCAGATGCAGACGGACAAGATCCGCAAGTGATTCTGTTGGCAACCGGTTCTGAGGTCAGCTTGGCCATGCAGGCGCATAAAAAATTGCAGGAAGCAGGAATCCGGTCTCGGGTTGTCAGCATGCCGAGTTGGGAATTGTTTAACAAACAGCCTCAATCCTATAAAGACTCCGTTCTCCTGCCGCACGTGAAAGCACGGGTGGCGATTGAAATGGCACACCCGATGGGCTGGGATCAATATGTGGGAGAAATGGGTGTCATAGTAGGAATTGATCGATTCGGCGCTTCTGCACCCGGCAACAAAGTGATGGAAGAGTACGGATTTACCGTTGACAACGTGGTGGAAGTTGTCAATCGGATGCTGGATGCGTAATTGTGAACATTTTGTGTCTGGCGTGGCTGTCCTGTAGTTTGTCTGATACACTTATTCATAGAAATTTAGAGTGAATTCCAGCAAGGAGTGAATACATAATGCGTATCCAAAAATGGCTCGCGGCTGCACTCGCAAGTGTTGCCTTGCTGGCAACAGGCTGCGGCTCTTCTTCGGCCCCCAGTCAAGACAGCAAACAGGTGGCAACGGACGTGCCGGCTTCCTTCACACAAAACTGCGCAGCATGTCATGGAGCGGGGATGGAAGGTCGCAGTGCACCGAACCTGACAAAGGTCGGTGGAAGACTGAGCGAAGAACAGATCAAAAATAAAATTGCCAACGGCGGAGGCGGCATGCCGGGATTCAAATCCCGTCTCGGGGATGAGGAAGTCAACAAGCTGTCCGCTTACTTGGCATCCAAAAAATAGAGATCTGTAATAAGACATTTGCTATGAAAAACGTTCTTTTCGCAGGTGCCGGCGCACTGCTGCGAGAGGAACGTTTTTTGCTTGCAAAAAAAGGCAAGGCCGGAGAGAGGAAGAACAATTTTTATGCATATTGTTGTAAATATATACAATAGAATGTATAATAATTCAAACACTTGAACTGT
>JAGVBM010000229.1 GCA_020059765.1 Bacillota bacterium | reverse complement strand
TGAAGAAGCGCTGCACTTCTTCGGCAAAGCGTTTGAACAGGAACAGGCGATGAGCATCACCTTTTATATCGCCCAACTGCTGATCTTCCTCGGACGCTCCGGGGAAGCTGCGATCTTTGTCAACAAGCTGGAAGAACAAGTGCAAGCGGAAAACGGGGAAGGCGGCATGCAGCTTGCCTATCTGAAAGACATCTTGCGCCGCTATCGGGCTTACAAACCGGAAACGATCCGCGATTGGCACTTTGTCCAATATGGAACGATCCTGCTGCGCACGTTTGAAGAGGATTACCCGGAAGAAGACAATCTTTCAAACGGCCGCTATACCTTGGTGAACTTCGGATATCAGCAGGTGGCAAACGTGCTGGCCGCACTTCAAACGACGATCGGACCGCTGTCCGTGTTTCCGGAGTATCAATATGTGGCGGCTGCCGGCGAGACCAGTGGGCCGCTCGCGCACGCTCTTGGAAAAATGCTGATGCTGCCCGTGAAGTCCATTGCCGAAGGACTTTCCGCCGGGCAGAAAGGGATTGTGATTGCTTCGTTCTCTGACGAATTGTATGAGATTGCCGACGATGTCTGGCAGCGGGATGACGTATTGCTGTTCTCCCTTGCCATGTCCTGGACCAGGGAATCCAATGTACTGCCGGAAGTGATCGGCTATTTTGCGCAGGTTTCCCGATTGCCCTGGCAATCCCGCGTCGAACTGAACGAGCAAGGGGAACCGGAAATTCTTCCGCCTGATGAACGGCCCGTGGAAGAGATTGCCCGGGACATTCTGGATCGGGTGATCTACGCGGATATGCAGTGGGTGGGACGCATTCACGATTATTTCAAGGCGCGTCAGGCCGATCTGGTGGCCGGCGGCCAGGTTGAGGTCCCCAGAAAGAAATTTTTTGTCCATTCTCCATTGGGCGGAGCCCGCTACTGATACGAAGAAGATTTTTTTTGCTCCCGGCCGCAAGCCCCGTTGATTGCGCCGGGTTTTTTCTCTATCGATGGGAGCGATGAAGATGATGCCAAGCTCGTTGTATGTGCACATCCCGTTTTGCGCGAGCAAGTGTTACTATTGCGACTTTAATTCGTACGTATCAACCGGGGATGTTATCGACCGCTATTTGGACGGGCTGGAGAAAGAAATGGAGCTGCTCGCCGCCGAGCTGCCGCGGCAGCCTTTACAAACAGTCTTTTTTGGCGGAGGCACCCCCAGTTTGCTGGATACGGGACAATTGGCACGAATGATGGCCATTCTCCACGACCATTTTACAGTGGAAAAAGACGCGGAAATTACGGTGGAAGCCAATCCCGGCACGGTCAACCTGGACAAACTCCGCACCTTGAAAGCGGGTGGGGTGAGTCGGCTGTCCTTCGGCGTTCAGTCTTTTCACGATCCGATTCTGAAAAAACTGGGCCGATTGCATGACAGTTTGACTGTCTATCACAGTTTTGACAAAGCGAGACAAGCCGGGTTTGAATCGATCAATCTGGATCTGATGTTCGGGTTGCCAGGACAAACGATGGAGATCTTCCGGGACAGTCTGCAGAAGATTGTCGAGCTGGCGCCGGAACACATTTCCGCCTATTCGCTTAAAGTGGAAGAAGGTACGCCCTTTGCCGTCTGGCAAGACCGGGGCAAGTTGGAACTGCCGCCGGAGGAAACCGATCTGGCGATGTATCTCTTGTTGATGGAGACGATGGAAGCCAAGGGGTACGGGATGTATGAAATCTCCAATTTCGCCAAAAAGGGGCACGATTCGCAGCACAATCAGGTGTACTGGCGCAATGAACCCTACTTGGCGGCGGGGGCGGGGGCTCACGGATACGTCAACCACATCCGGTATGTGATCCAACATGCGGTCCCGGATTATATGGAGACGGCCCTGTCGGGAAGGCGGCCGGTGGTTGAACAGAACTGGATTTCGGAGGAGATCCGCCGGGAAGATACGATGATCCTCGGTTTGCGAATGATAAACGGTGTGGAATTCCAGCGTTTCCGCGAGCGGCACGGTGTCGACATGCATCAGGTTTTCGGCGATGTGATCGAGCGGAACATTCACAAAGGGCTGCTGGTGAAAGATGAAACTGTAATCCGTCTTACAAAACGGGCGCTGCCCATCGCAAATGAGGTATTTTCCGACTTCCTGATCAGTTGACACGATTGGCGGGATTTGTTATTTTTTACGTAGTGATTAGCACTCGATGAATGAGAGTGCTAACAAAGGGGGTGGCACAGAATATGCTTTCGGAACGCCAACAATTGATCTTGCAAATGATCATTGAGGATTATGTGCATTCGGCTGAACCGGTTGGTTCCCGCACGATCTCCAAGCGCGGACAAGTGAAATTCTCGCCCGCCACCATCCGCAATGAAATGTCTGATCTGGAAGATTTGGGCTTTCTGGAACAACCCCATACATCCGCCGGTCGAATTCCATCCCAAAAGGGATACCGCTTTTATGTGGATCATCTGCTGAATCCGTCCGGTTTGGCGTCCGTCGAGGTCATGGAATTGCAAAAGATGTACGTCGATACGATTGACGAAATGGAGCGCATGGTGCAACAAACGGCGCAAATCCTATCCAGTTTGACGAATTATACGTCCCTGGTATTGGGACCGCAAGTGCAGGAAGTCAAATTGCGCCATATCCAGTTGATTCCGTTAACCGAACGTTCAGCGGTGGCCATACTGGTCACGGACAAAGGGCACGTCGAAAACAAAACCGTCTCCGTTCCGGAAGGGATCTCAACGGAAGAGATCAGCAAATTCGTGGAAATCCTCAACAAGCGAATGGTCGGCGTTCCGATGAATCACCTGAAGTCCCGGTTGTACTCGGAGATTATGAGCGAATTGCGGCGGTATATGGAGCATTACGACGAGGTCATGACGCTGTTCAACCAAATTCTCCAGTCCGGTCATGACGGACGAGTGTATCTTGGCGGCACCGCCAAGATCCTGAATCAGCCGGAATTCCAGAATATCGACAAATTGCGGCCGCTGCTCGATATGCTGGAAGCCAACGATACGGTGATTCAGCTGCTGAATCAACAAGCGGCACCGGGTATTCAGGTGCGTATCGGATTGGAAAACGAGATGGAATCATTGAAAGACTGCTCGCTGGTGACCGCTACCTATCAAATTAACGGGAAGCCGGTAGGGACCATCGGCGTTCTGGGACCGACGCGCATGGATTACGGCCACGTAATCAGCGTGATGGGACATTTTGCGAATCGCATGTCGGAACAGTTAACTCGACTGCATAAATAAAATTCACATGCTGGATACTGTACACGGCAAAACGCATGTCGGTGGTGTCTAGGGAGGTACGATATGAACCAGGAACGAAAGCAAGATACGATGACATCAACAGAAAATGATGCGCAATACCAGGAAACGACAGCGGACACAACGGAGCCGTCCGTTGAAGATCCCCGCAGCAAAGACGAGCTGCTGGCGGAAGTGGATCGGCTGACACGGGAACTGCAAGAGGCAACTAACCGTCTGCTGCGCACCACGGCCGATTTTGACAATTTCCGCAAACGAACCCGTCAGGAAAAAGAAGAACTGGGACAATACGCAACCCTGAAATTGATTCAGGAAGTGCTGCCCGTTCTCGATAACTTCCAACTGGCTCTGGCTGCCGAAACAGCCGATGCCCAGTCGTTGAAGCAGGGGATTGAGATGGTGTTCCGCCAATTCCAATCCGTTCTGGACAAGGAAGGCGTAAAGCCGATTGAAGCGGTGGGCCAGCCGTTTGATCCGAATGTTCACGAAGCGGTCATGCAAGTAACCGGCGAAGAGCATGAACCGGGGACGGTTGTGGAAGAACTGCGCAAAGGATACATGCTGTACGACAGAGTCGTACGTCCGGCCATGGTGAAAGTGGCGCAATCATAAACACCGAGAACTCCTGTCCGGTCGAGCCCAAAGGACTTCGTCCGAAAAAGGAACTCGTCAATCCATACTTATCAAGTTACATGTCATAGGGGGCTTACAGGAAAATGGCTAAAGTTATCGGAATTGACTTAGGTACAACAAACTCTTGCGTAGCCGTGATGGAAGGCGGCGAACCGGTTGTCATTCCCAACGCGGAAGGCGGCCGGACGACCCCGTCCGTACTGGCAATCAAAAACGGCGAGCGCATGGTGGGCGACGTCGCCAAGCGGCAGGCGGTCACCAATCCAGAAAACACCGTGATCTCCATCAAACGCCATATGGGAACCAACCATAAAGAAACGGTGGAAGGCAAGGAGTACACTCCACAGGAAATTTCCGCGATGATCCTGCAAAAACTGAAGTCGGACGCAGAGGCATATCTGGGCGAGACAGTGACGCAGGCAGTGATTACCGTACCGGCGTATTTCAACGATTCCCAACGTCAGGCAACAAAAGACGCGGGGAAAATTGCCGGCCTGGACGTGCTGCGCATCGTCAACGAACCGACGGCAGCCGCATTGGCATACGGCCTCGACAAAGAGGAAGAAGGTACGATTCTCGTATACGACCTTGGCGGAGGCACCTTCGACGTGTCGATTCTCGAACTGGGCGACGGCGTGTTCGAGGTGAAAGCAACCAGCGGGAACAACCGTCTGGGCGGGGACGATTTTGACGAGCGGATCATGAAACATTTGATCGATACATTCAAGCGGGATACCGGCATCGATTTGTCGCACGACAAAATGGCGATGCAGCGTTTGAAAGATGCTGCCGAAAAGGCGAAAAAAGAGCTTTCCGGCGTGCTGACCACGCAAATTTCGCTGCCGTTCATCTCGGCTGACGGCACCGGTCCGAAACACTTGGAACTGAACCTGACCCGGGCGAAGTTTGACGAACTGACGGCTGACTTGGTGGAATCCACCCTGGGGCCGACACGGCAAGCTTTGAACGATGCGGGCATGACGGCAAGCGGAATCGACAAAGTGATTCTCGTCGGCGGATCCACCCGGATTCCCGCCGTTCAGGAAGCGATCAAAAAACTGCTTGGCAAAGAACCTACCAAAGGTGTCAACCCGGATGAAGTGGTGGCGGTCGGAGCGGCGATTCAGGCCGGCGTTCTGACCGGTGAGGTGAAAGACGTCCTGCTGTTGGACGTGACTCCCTTGTCCTTGGGGATTGAAACCTTGGGCGGCGTGATGACGAAGCTGATCGACCGGAATACGACGATTCCGACTTCGAAGAGCCAGGTCTTCTCTACTGCAGCCGACAGCCAGACATCTGTGGAAATTCACGTGCTGCAAGGGGAACGGGAATTCGCCCGGGACAACAAAACACTCGGCCGCTTTACCCTGACCGACATTCCGCCGGCGCCCCGCGGCATCCCGCAAATTGAAGTGTCATTCGACATTGACGCCAACGGAATCGTCAATGTGTCGGCCAAGGATCTGGGTACCGGCAAGAGCCACAAAATCACCATTACGTCTTCGTCCGGTCTGAATAAGGATGAAATCGAGCGCATGGTGAAAGAAGCGGAAATGAATGCCGATGCGGACCGCCAGCGCCGGGAAGAAGTGGAAATCCGCAACAACGCCGATACATTGGTCTATACCACCGAGAAAACACTGAAAGACTTGGAAGGCAAAGTCGATCAGGCGGAAGTTGACAAAGCGAACGCGGCGAAAGACAAGTTGAAAGAAGCCTTGAACGGAACTGACACCGACGCGATCCAAAAGGCTTCCGAAGAACTGAGCGAGATAGTGCAGCAGTTGTCGGTCAAACTGTACGAACAGGCGGCGCAAGCGCAGGCCGGCCAACAAGCGGGCGGTGACGCAGGCGCAGGCAAGTCAGAAGATCCTGTTGTCGACGCCGAATATACGGAAGTGAACGACGACAAGAAATAAGCAAGCGGCGAAAAGTCAAAGTCGCAGGTGGAATCCGGGCTTTGACTTTTCTTCTATGTATTCATGCATTGATGGGAGGGGCGTTCGTGAGCAAACGCGACTACTACGAAGTCCTTGGTGTCGGCAAGAACGCGTCGGAAGACGATATCAAAAAAGCGTACCGCAAACTGGCGCGCCAATATCACCCGGACATTAACAAGGACAATCCGGACGCAGAAGGAAAGTTCAAAGAAGCGACGGAAGCTTACGAAGTGTTGTCCGACCAAGAAAAAAGGGCTCGTTATGACCAGTTTGGCCATGCGGATCCCGGTGCCGGAGGATTTGGCGGGGGAACAGATGGTTTTGGCGGATTCGGCGACATTTTCGATATGTTTTTTGGCGGCGGCGGTCGCCAGCGGGGACCGCAGCGCGGCGCCGATTTGCAGTACAACCTGCAAATCAGCTTTATGGAAGCGGCAAAAGGTGTTGAAAAGGAATTGGACATTCCGCGCACCGAGGAATGCCCGACTTGTCACGGATCCGGCGCGAAAGCGGGAACCCATCCGGAAACCTGTTCCGTGTGCAGAGGTACGGGAACCCAAGAGCAGGTTCTCAATACCCCGCTCGGCAGGATGGTCAATCGGCGTCCTTGTTCCGCCTGCGGCGGCGACGGCAAAATCATCAAGCATCCCTGTACCCAATGCCGCGGTGCGGGAACGGTCAAAGTTCGCAAGAAAATCAACGTCAAGGTTCCGGCCGGGGTCGATACGGGCAATCGCATCCGCATCTCCGGCGCCGGAGAGGCAGGCGACAAAGGGGCGCCGCCGGGAGACCTGTATATTGTCGTATATGTGCAGGCAGATGATTTCTTCGAGCGGGACGGCGACGACATCTTCTGCCGCGTACCGATTACGATTGTGCAGGCCGCACTGGGAGACGAAATTGAAGTCCCGACATTGGACGGCAAAGTCAAACTGCGAATCCCGGAAGGTACGCAAACCGGGACTTCCTTCCGCCTCCGCGGAAAAGGAATGCCCCGTGTCAACAGCACCTACCAAGGTGATCAGCATGTCCGCGTCGTGGTGATGACGCCCACCGATCTGACCGACTCCCAACGTGAATTGTTGCGGAAACTCGGCGACGAAATCGGCGTCAAACCAAGCGAACAGCACCGCAGCTTTTTTGAACGGGTGAAAGATGCGGCCAAGGATGCGCTGAATTGGGAGTAAGCGGTAAGGTATGTGAAGTCAAATGAAAAAGGGAGTTTGTTTCTAGAGTGTACTTGAAACATGCTTCTTTTTTTTGTCATAATTTGGATGGTTTTTTTCTTCAATGCCCCTGTATCCGTTCTGCAGGGGCATTTATTAATTTAATCTTGATTAATTAGATGATTATTAGACAAATGTCGACAAATCCTAATAAAAAACTCAACGATTAGTTAATGTTCGCTTTACAGTATGATTCTAAAATTCTAGATAGTAGAAATTTTTTCTTAATACTGACGATAAAGGTGTGAAGAATGGTTGAACACAATGGTGAAGTGGGCGTTGGCGTTTGTATGCATATGGGCAACAGTTCTATCAGTCTCCGTTGTTACTTACGCACACACGGATAACAGTGAAGGGCATTCGAGAGTCACTGCGGATAATGACACACTCCATTACGAACTTTTTATTGATTTTTTCGAGTTGGGTCGAGTGGTGGATCTGGGTGTAACGCCCGGTGTCCCGCAAAACGAACTGAAAAAAGCTTTACAAACCAAACAAACAGATGTGGCTGATTATCTGGAATCTCGATTAGAGGTTTTTGTCGACGGCGCCAAATCGGAAGGCCACATTGTAAACACGGATGTCGAGAAGTACTTGGAACGGGAATACGCGCACATTACAATTGATTTCCCGACCTCCGGCCGAGGCTCCAAATCAATCCAGATTAACTACAGTATCTTCTTTGAGGATAATGATCCCATGCACCGCAACATTGTGAACTATGAATTGGGCGGGGATAAAGGACAGTTTATTTTTAATGCAGGTACGAGAGAGTTTCACGTCGGGAATGGAACAATTTTGGGACAGATCAGTCGGTTTGTTCAACTTGGTTTTCATCACATTCTCATAGGATATGATCATATTCTGTTTGTCATTGCGCTTGTATTAGGGTCTCGAAAAATCGGTGATGTGCTGAAAGTCATTACGGTGTTTACACTGGCCCATAGTCTAACGCTTGGTTTTACAGCCTTGAAACTGGTGGATATACCAGCAAAGATCGTAGAACCTTTGATCGCGCTGAGTATCGCTTTCGTGGCGGTAGAGAGCCTTTTTTCACAGAATTCCAAGTATCGGCTGTGGGCGGTATTTGGATTTGGACTTATCCATGGGATCGGGTTTGCCGGTGCCTTAAAACTGACTGGTGACATTACCATGAAGTCACTGCTGTCTATTCTGTCTTTTAATGTCGGTGTGGAAGCAGGACAGGCTCTCATTATCCTTCTGTTATTCCCGATCTTGCTTTTGATTCGCCGGTTTCGGTGGTCAGGGATGGTTCAGGGGGTTGCAACGACCGGAATCGCTGTATTCGGTCTGGTGTGGTACTTCCAGCGCTTTTTATCGTAGGTGGACAGGAAGCGGATCACATATTTGAAAGGAGGGGTGCCTTTAAAGATAGGCCGATT
>JAGVBM010000191.1 GCA_020059765.1 Bacillota bacterium | reverse complement strand
GCCTATGAAGAGATATTTGGCTGGCGCAAGGAAGAAGTCGTCGGAAACAGACTGCCGAATATTCCGGACTTTATGCTTGCGGAAGCGGAAGGGTTTTATCAGACTGTGCGAAACGGCGGACAAGTGATTGCTGTAGAGACGATTCGGAAACGGAAAGACGGCAGTTTGTTTGACGTGAGCATCACGATTTCGCCGATTCGGGACGAGGCGGGGAACGTGGTGGGAATGTCGGGCATCGCCAGAGATATTTCACAGCGGAAACAAGCTGAAAGAAAGCTGGATGAGAGCAAGCAGCACTACAAGTCTCTGTTTGAGTATAATCCAAACGGAATTTGTTCGCTTGATGCAAAAGGGAATCTGCTGCGAGTCAACCCGACTATGGAAAAAATCACGGGGTATACAAGCGATGAACTTTTGCGCTCATCCTTGCTCAATATGGTTATTTCCGCTGAAACGGAGAAAGTGAAAGAACATTTACGGAAAACGGTTTCGGGAGAATCGCAGACCTATGAGACGACTATCTTTCACAAGGTCGGATACAATGTCAATTTGAGTGTGATTTCCAGCCCCATTGTCATTCACCAGGAGATCGTCGGCGTTTACGTGATCATCGAGGATATTACGGAGCATAAAAAATCGGAAGAAAAACAAAGGCTGGCATCCAATGTGATTGAGAACATGACGGAAGGGGTCATGATCACGGATGCGCGCGGAGCTATCGTTTCCGTCAATCCCGCATTTGAACAGGTCACCGGATACCGGGAAGCGGAAGTGGTCGGGAAAAGTCCCCGTTTCTTGCGAGCCCATCGGCGAGAGACCGATACGTACAGGGAGATGTTGGCAGCGATTGGTTCCAATGGGCGGTGGGAAGGGGAGATCTGGAACAAGCGCAAAAACGGTGAACTGGTTTTGTTGGAGATCACGACGGCTTCCATTCGCAACGAGCGAGCGGAAACGATTCACTATGTCGCGGTTTTCCGCGATATAACGGAGCATAAACGGGCGGAAGAAACGATTCATTATATGGCCTTTTATGATATTATGACCGGGTTGCCCAACCGCAGCTTGCTTAAGAAACGTTTTACAGAGGCTTTGCATTTCGAGAAACGGGCGCGGCGAACAATAGCTTTCCTGTTTATCGATCTGGATCGGTTTAAGACGATCAACGACATGTTGGGTCATAACGCCGGTGACATCCTGCTGAAACATGTGGCGGAACGGCTCGTAAAGTGTGTTCGGGATCAAGATACGGTTGCCCGTTTCGGGGGTGACGAGTTTGTCATTTTGCTGCCGGGAATCGAAAAAGCAAGTGAGGTTGCCGAGATTGCGAATCGTATCAGAGATAGGCTGTCCCCTCCCTTTTGGCTGGAGGGGCAGGAATTCTATCTTTCAATAAGCATAGGGATCAGCCTGTACCCGCATGATGGACTCACGTTGGATGCGTTGGTCAAACACGCCGATCTAGCGATGTACAGCGCTAAGGAAGAGGGGAGCCGCTATCGCTTTTATTCATCGGACATGAATGCGGGAACGACCGATCGACTCATCATTGAACGCGATCTGCACAGGGCATTGGAACGGGAAGAATTCCGAGTGTACTACCAGCCGAAAATGGATCTTGCGAGCCGGCAAATTATCGGCATGGAAGCATTGATCCGCTGGCAGCATCCGGAATTCGGAATGGTATCCCCCAATGATTTTATTCCGTTAGCGGAAGATAACGGCTTGATAGTGCCGATTGGCGAATGGATCATGCGGGCTGCTTGTTTACAGAACAAAAGATGGCAGGAAGCAGGGTATCCGCCGATTCGCGTTTCGGTTAACCTGTCGGCCCGCCAATTTCAGCAGAAAAACTTGGTGTCGATGATTCAGGATGTATTGTCCGATACAGGTCTCGACGCCAACTGGCTGGAGATTGAAATTACGGAAAGTTCACTGCTGCGGAACATTGAAACCACCATTATAAAACTGCATGAACTGAAGCGGATGGGAATTCAAATTTCGATCGATGATTTTGGCAAGGGGTATTCTTCTTTAAGCTATTTGAAACGGTTCCCCGTTGACATTCTGAAGATTGACCAATCTTTTGTGCGGGAACTCACCGAAGACTCGGTCAACGCTGCCATCGTCAAAGCGGTGATTACTCTGGGGCACAACCTCAACCTGAAGGTGATTGCCGAGGGCGTGGAACATGAAGAACAGGCTCGTTTTCTCAAACAGCAGCAGTGTGACGGCATTCAGGGATATCTGTTGAGCCGCCCGCTGCCACCGTTGGAGATTGTCAATGTGTTTGATTTCCAACAATTTACTGCGAATTCCCCGGAATAGGAATCGGGGATTTGAGTTCATGCATGACTCGGAGTGCAGTCCCTTTCCAAAATAACGGAAAGCGGTCAGGGGGGCCGATACAGGGACTGTCTTCGATTCTGAGAATAGGTGGGGTAGGGGATGGGTGATCATAAGAAATCGAATTGGAAAAGCGCTTTATGGCATTTAACTTCGGCGATCATTGCGTTGGCAATCATTTTCTCTGTGGCTGGTAACGTCTTTTCGCCACAATGGATCAGGTTGACTGATAATTTGCCGCTTCACATGTTCATAGAAGGATTTGCCATTGTTGTGTCGATGTTTGTCTTTTCGGCAGGGTGGCACTCCTACAGTCAAGAAAGGGCCGGTAACTTTGCGCTGCTTGCCAGTTTCTTTTTGGCAGTGGGGTTGTTGGATTTCGCCCACCTGCTTTCCTATCCGGGAATGCCGGATTTCGTGACGCCAAACAACCCGCAAAAGACGATTATTTTTTCGTTGGGGGAAACGTTTTTCTGGAACTTGGCGCTCTTCAGTATCGTGGCTCTCCCTTGGAAGCCATTTTCCTCCAAGCGGATTCGATATGGAATTTTGGCGGCAAACTTGGGTTTGGTTGGATTATTTTATTGGGCGGGATTGTATCATCAAGCGTGGTTTCCCGAGACGTTCATTCCGGACAAAGGATTAACGCCGTTTAAAGCAGGAATGGATGTTTTCGCGGCGATTCTGCAATTTGCAGCGGTGCTCATCCTGCTGATCCGTTTGCGGCGCCCTCTCCCTTTTCAGGCAGTCAGTTTTATTGTCGCGGCGATGTTCATGGGAGCGAGCAAACTCTGTTTTACTGTCTATCTGAATTTTAATGACCTGTTCAGCCTGTTG
>JAGVBM010000242.1 GCA_020059765.1 Bacillota bacterium | reverse complement strand
AGGGTACATCAGTCAAAGCAAAGAAAATCTCGTCATGGTTGCCGTTGCGGATAAAAAAGGGAATACCGACATTGATACAAATAGTATCAAAAACATATTGAAAGAGACATTGGAAGACAAACAGATGAATGGATTTTTCAAAGTGGAGGCCGCACCTGAAGCACTCTATGAAACTTCGAAAGCAGAAGGGATTTCCCTGAACAAGCTGATTCTCGCCCAACAGGCGGAACGGCAGGGAATCAAATTGGATTTCAAAACCAATCCGTCGGAATCGGTGCTGCAAGTTCTGGAGAAGGCGGGAATTCAGAAAGAACATTTTTTTGTGCCAGTATCGGGTCGGGAAACAAAAGAAAGCGGAAACGGCAATGGTCCGAATGGCAAACAAATGACGAATCCGGAAAAGCCGGAAACGGAGAAAGCTGCAAGAGAAGCAGCTCAATCAGACAGCCTGCAAGGCGAGGCGAATCAACGGACGAATGGACTTACCGGGGGCTCTGCGGGAGCCGGAACCAATGCCGAAACTCATACAGGAACTTCCGCTGCAGGGTCTGGGAATCAGAACGGACCGGCAGCAGGCGGAACACAGACGATACCGCAGGGGAATGTGCCAGCCGGAGGCATCCCGCAAACAACCGGTTCCGGAACCGGGACCGGGACAACAGGCGGAACAGGTCAAACCGATCCGAGTAAAGAAATGCCGCTGCCGGGAGATAAGGATCAAGATCAAACGGATAGCGATCAGGACAAGGATGACGAAGAAGAAGATCAGGATGAGGATGAGGATCAACTGAAGCAACCGGCGACAAACACAAATCCGTCCGGGAGTCCGACAGGCGCGCAACCTTCGATGGAACCTTCGACGGAACCTTCGACCGAAAGCAAAGAAACGTCAACCGAACCATCCGCTGAAACCGACAACACAAGCAGTGATTCGAACAATGACTCTAGTGATTCGGACAGTGATTCGGACAGCGATTCCAATTCCAATTGATAGGTACTGAGCAATTCCAATGGGTTCGGCTATGGCAGCCGACCCATTTTTTGTCCGACAAATCATTGACGACAACACATACCAACATGTTTATGAGTGTATAGGAAAGGTTGACAAACGTAAACCTGTGTTGATATTTTTACATCAGGGGTGGTTTTTTATGGCAATTTCATTTGCGCCTTTGCAGGCGACCCTGCATCGTAAAGGAATCAACTTTCAAACTCTCAAAAAGGAAAAGATCATCTCATCCGTAACCATTGCCAAATTAAATCGGGATCACTATGTATCTCTTGAAGTGATTGAACGGTTATGCAAGAGGTTAAACTGCAGAATAGAAGAAGTTATTGAATATATACCCGATGATGGAAATAAAAGAGCAAATGGGGGAGGTGCAGAAGTTGATTAGGGAAATATACGAGGAAAAGCTGCAAAGAGCTTTACGGACTCCCGGACTTCTCACCTTAATTTCAGGTTCCTCCAAATCGGGAAAAACAGTGCTCTATCATAGTGTGATTGATTCAACCCGGATGATCGAAATATTTGGATCTCACATTCGAACTCAAGATGACTTTTGGAAGCAAATTGCGGAAAAGCTTGATATTCCAACAGAAATCGAGACTTCAGTCATAACCGGCAGCGAAGCGGGATTTAGTAGAGAAGTTTCCGGTTCGGTCGTTGTAGCTGCAGGGAAAGGGAGCATGCAGACCAAACGGATCGATCATGATGCACAAAAGGAAAAAAAGTTGAGGAGCAACAATCAAATTATAGATGCCTTGATCCGTGGAGATAAGGTGCTGGTCATAGATGACTTTCATTACATTCCCCAAGACGTGCAGCTCTATATCGCAAGAATCTTAAAATCCGCTCTTTTTTACGGACTGAAAGTCGTAATTGTAACTCTCCCGCATCGCGCCGATGATGCGATCCGCAGGAACGCCGATCTGTCGGGACGAGTACGATTCATTGATATAGAGCCGTGGACACAACAAGAACTGCAAAAGATTCCCAAGACGGGATTCGATCTCTTGGGAGTATCTCTCCCTGACGAATCTATGAGCTTGCTCGTACAGGAAAGCATTACCTCTCCTCAATTAATGCAGCAAAACTGTCTTAACTTAGCCTATATTCTCAATGTGGATGAAGATCCCGCTGTCAATACAGTGGGGAATATAGAGTTGATCAAAAGAGCGTTTGTTTTTACAACCAGAGACTTGGAGTTTTATGATTCAGTCCTGCAAAAATGGACGCAAGGTCCTTCCAAAGGACGCGATCGAAGATCCAAGTATAAGCTTCTGAATCAGCAAGAGGTGGAAATTTATCAGCTCATTCTGTATGCATTAGCGGAAGATCCTCCAAGTACATCTATCGGAATATCGGATCTGCAAAGACGGATTGCCTCCATCTTGGATAGGGGGGTACGCGTTCCTGCCCCTTTGACTCTCAGCAACACGATGGCGAACATTCAGAAGTTACTCAACGAATTGGACGAAATGTACCGTGTAATTGACTGGAGAGATCAAGAACTTCATATTCTGGATCCTTACTTTCTGTTTTATATACGTTGGACAAAACTTAAATAGGCGGAAATGAACAGTGAGGAGGAAGCGGAAATGGTTCTGCCGCGTAAAGAACAGTCAAACGCTTTAGCTCGTGGGATTGTTCTGGCGAAGGTTCAGGAAATCGTGATGAATCAACTGCGAGGAATAAAGGTCAAAGTGTACCTCTACGGATCATGGGCAAGGCAAGAAGAGCGTCGGACTTCAGATATAGATCTTGCAATTTGGTCCGAAGATCCGCTTCCAAGTGGAGTGCTGCCAAAGCTTCGGTCAGCATTGGAAGAGGCTCCGATTCCGTATCCCGTTGAAGTGACAGATTTACGGGAATCGGATGAAACGTTCATCCAGCAAGTGATGAAGGAGGGAATCGAATGGAACGAATGAAACAACGGCTGAAAGTTTCGTACCGGGCATTAGCGACATTAGACGAAGTACTCGCTATACCGAGTCCGACTCGCATTGAGAGGGATGCGTCCATACAACGCTTTGAATACACGTTTGAGACTGTTTGGAAAACTGCCAAACAGTACCTCCTTGATTATGAAGGGCTGGACATCGGATCACCCAAGGGAGTCATACGTTCCAGTTTGTCTGTTGGGCTGTTTGACGATGTAGAAGCTGCATTGGCGCTTGAAATGGTGGATGACCGGAATCTGTCAGTGCATACTTACAATGAAGCGCTTGCCGAAATGATATTTGGTAGATTGTTTAAGTATGCCGTTCTGATGAAAAAGTGGTTGGACGAAGTAAATAAAAGGATTGGATAGATACAGGCATCTATCACTCGAGCCAACACAATATTTTAAATAATGAAATTCAAGTTTTCCTCTCTTGAACACTCCCCCCACCTACGGCGTTGCCGTTGAGGCACTTACCTTGCATTTCAAGAAATATAGCAATCTGTGTAAGATAATCTTACGAAATTGGTTTTATCTTTCTCGAGGTCTTGGTACGATGTTAAAAACTTAAAATATTTGAACAGAAAAAATTTTTTGAAAAAACAAAAAATAAGAAGGAATTTTCATATTTCGATTGAATAAGTATGTATTAATACCGTAATTCGACATAGATTTTATAATTTAAGCTGTTTTTAGGAGGTGCCGAGTGGAGGAGCAAGATAATTGGTCTGGGCTTGATGCAATTGATATTCAGATCATTCAGCACTTATCCGACGATGGCCGAAAGCCTTTCACGGAAATTGCGGATGCACTGGGAGTAAATGAACGGACCGTTCGCATGAGAGTTGAGAAACTGCGTGTTGCCGGCATACTTAACATTGTTGGAGTGGTCAACCCCATTCAGGTAGGTTTGAAAATTCAGGCTATCGTGCAAATTGCGGTTGCGCCTGGTGCCTTAGATGCGGTAATTGAAACGATTCAGGTAATTGATCAGGTGCGTTTTATGGTTGTGACAAGCGGAGAATACCAATTGTTAATTCAGGTGCGGGTTCGATCACATGAAGAATTGACCGATTTTCTAATGAAAAAATTAAATCCGATCGAGGGAATTACCAAAACAAACGTCATCATCGAAATGAAACTCCTAAAAAACACCTATAAGATTTTTGCAATTTAAGGGGGGGAAGCATGAACACAATCTCCATTGAGGACTTGTATCAGTTTCGTTTTTCCGGAAATCCGCGTTTTTCTTCCGACGGACAATCGCTTGTCTACGTATTGACTGAGATCGATCAAGAGGCGGACAAATACCGTTCCTCGATCCGTCTGATCGATTTAGCGACTGGTCATGAACGCAATTTGACCAGTGGTCTGTTCAGCGATGAACCGGCTAAAGATTTTTCTCCCCAGTTTTCACCTGACGGCCGAAAACTCGCCTATCTGTCGAATCGTACCGGGAAAAATCAGGTCTATGTATTGGATTTGGCAGGAGGAGAAGCGAAGCGGCTGACCGACTTCAAAGAGGGAATCCGCTCCTTTATCTGGTCGCCCGACAGCAGCTGTTTGGTTGCCGTTGCCCGCAAGGAATCTGAGGTTTTGAGCGATGTCAGAGTGATCAACCGCCTGCGTTATCGGGAAGACGGGGAGGGATTTTACGGCCCAGAGCGCATTCATCTATGGAAGGTGTCGGTGGCGGGTGATGCGGTACAGTTGACACATGGAGAATTTGACGAAGAAGAACCGGCATTTTCTCCCGACGGAAAGACGATTGTGTTCGTTTCCTGGCGCAGTCATGATGAAAGGGAAGTGACTCCGTCACTGTATGCAATGGATCTTGATACACAAGAAATTCGTGAGATCGTCAAAGGCAAAGGGAACCTCTCCGCACCGGCCTTCTCCCCAAACGGACGCCAAATTGCCTATTTCGGACATGAACTTGGCGAAACGGCTGCAGCGAACAGCAGTGTCTACGCAGTCACATATCCGGAAGGAAAACCAGTCAATCTGACAGCGCAGTTCGACAGAACCGTAGGGAATGTTGTCGGATCGGACGCCCGTTATGATGGCGCTAAACACTGTCCGCGCTGGTCTGCTGATGGCAGGGAAATTTATTTCTTGGCAACTGATGGCGGTAATGCGTTTGTTTACAAAGTGAATGTACGATCCGCGTCAGTGGAAAAAATCACCCGTGAGGAGATCGGAAGCGTTACTTCCTTTGATGTTCACGGAAATAAGATTGCCTACCTGCTTGAATGCCGAACCTGGATCGGCGAAGTGTTTCTGCTGGAAAATGAAGAGATTAAGCCTCTTACTCATCACAATGATCAACTGTTCTCAAAACGTGCAGTTGCAAAACCGGAGCGGGTCGAGGTTATGGGGGCTGACGGTTGGAAGATCGAAGGTTGGATCTTGAAACCGCCATTTTTTCAAGAGACAGAGAAATACCCGCTTGTTCTGGAAATTCACGGCGGCCCTCATACTGTGTACGGAAATTGTTATCACCATGAATTCCAGTGCCTGGCAGCGAACGGATACGTCGTTCTTTATACGAATCCCCGCTGCAGTCACGGTTACGGTGAAAAATTCGTCCAGGCCTGCGTCGGTGACTGGGGCGGCAAAGACTACGAAGATTTGATGAAGGCGGTCGATTACGCAGAGACACTCCCCTATATTGACAAGCAGCAAGAGTTTGTAACCGGGGGAAGCTACGGCGGAATTATGACGAATTGGATCGTGGGGCATACGAATCGTTTTAAAGCGGCGGTAACCCAACGAAGCATCTGTAATTTGCACAGTATGATGGGAACAAGCGATATCGGTTTTTGGTTTAACGGCAAGGAATTAGGCGGGGCAGACATGTGGGAGGACGAAGATTTCATTCTCTCACGTTCCCCGATTCGCTATGCGCGAAACGTGAAGACACCGATTAAAATCCTCCATTCGGAAGAGGATTACCGTTGTCCGATGGAACAAGCGGAGCAATGGTACACCGCCTTGAAACGACTGGGGGTGGAGACGGAATTGGTGCGTTTTCCTGGAGAGAGTCACGATTTGTCCCGGAGCGGAAAACCAAAGCACCGTATTGAGCGTCTCAATCACATCATTGGCTGGTTCAATCGCTATCGCACTGTAAGCACCCAAGAGACGAGACCCCGAGAAGAGCAAGAAGCATCCACCCATTGAAAGATAGAACGAAGGAATCAAACATTAATTTCTAGAGGGAGGCAGTTGCGATGCCGCAAAATGCATTGAGCACTTTCACCGAATTGGTGAAGGAAGATGTTGTCAGGTGGAGACGGCACCTGCACCAAAATCCGGAATTATCCTTTCAGGAAGAAAAAACAGCCCAATTCGTGTACGACACCCTTCAGTCATTCGGTTCCTTGGAACTGTCCCGTCCCACCAAAACCAGCGTCATGGCCCGTTTGCTCGGCAAGCAACCGGGCAAAGTGATTGCCATCCGCGCTGACATGGATGCACTGCCCATTCACGAGGAAAATACGTTCGATTTTGTGTCGCAAAATCCCGGCGTCATGCATGCCTGCGGGCATGATGGCCATACGGCGATGCTGCTTGGCGCCGCCAAAATTTTAGCTGACTTGAAAGACCAAATTCACGGCGAGGTTCGCTTTCTGTTTCAACACGCGGAAGAACTTTTTCCCGGCGGTGCCGAAGAAATGGTGAACGCCGGTGTGATGGAGGGGGTGGATCTGGTAATCGGAACCCATCTTTGGTCCTCGCTTGAAACCGGAAAGATTGGTGTTGCATATGGTCCCATGATGGCAGCACCCGATACGTTTTCGATTACCATTGAAGGGAAGGGCGGACATGCCGCCATGCCGCACCAGACAGTCGATTCCATCGCAATCGGGGCACAGGTCGTAACGAATCTGCAGCACATTGTGTCCCGCAATACAGATCCGTTAGACAACCTCGTCGTTTCTGTAAGCAAGTTTATCGGCGGGACCGCGCATAACATCATCCCCGGATCCGTGGAAATCGTAGGCACGGTCCGCAGTTTCGATCCCAAACTTCGAGAAGCGGTTCCCGAACTGATGGAACGCGTCGTCAAAGGAATCACGGAAGCACACGGAGCCGCTTACGATTTTCAATATGAATTCGGCTACCGCCCGGTCATCAATCATGAAGAAGTTACCCGAGTCATCGAAGAAACCGTAAGTGAAGTATTTAGCCCAGACGCACTGGATTTGCTGCGCCCGAACATGGGAGGAGAAGATTTTTCCGCGTTTCAACAAAAGGCACCCGGCAGTTTCTTCTATGTGGGAGCCGGCAACAAAGCGAAAGGCATCGTGTATCCTCACCATCATCCGCGCTTCACAATCGATGAGGACGCTCTCGAGAACGGCGTCAAGATGTTTGTGAACGCTGCGTTGAAGCTGCTTGAATCCTAGTTTCTTTGCAGGCAGCTTTAATTATCCGAAATTTCGAAAAATAAAAAACGGAGGGAAGGTGCATAATGACAGGGGTATTAGAGGTTCGACACTTGCAAACAGTTTTTCGTACGGATCGAGGGGAAGTCACATCGGTGGATGATGTGAGTTTTTCGGTGGGATCGGGCGAAACCATTGGAATTGTGGGAGAGTCCGGATCGGGCAAAAGTGTTACATCCCTTTCCATAATGCGCCTTCTGGGAAAAGGAGGGCGAGTCAAGAAAGGAAATATTCACTTCAATGGAGAGGATCTGTTGCCGCTTTCCGATGATCGAATGCGTGATTTACGGGGGAATGAGATTTCTATGATCTTTCAGGAACCCATGACGTCTCTAAACCCGGTCTTCACCATTGGAAACCAGATGATCGAGAGTATTCGTTTGCATCTCGGATTCAATAAAAAAGAAGCGCGTACACACGCGGTAAATATGTTAAAACAAGTTGGCATTCCGCGTGCTGAACAAATTATGCATGAGTACCCGGATACGTTGTCAGGGGGTATGCGGCAGCGGGTCATGATTGCAATGGCACTTTCTTGCAATCCGAAGTTATTGATTGCAGATGAGCCTACAACTGCTTTGGATGTGACGATCCAGGCGCAAATTCTGCGGCTGTTGAAATCGCTGCGCGAGAGATTCAATACTTCCATTATTCTGATCACGCATGACCTGGGGGTCATCGCGGAGATGGCCGACCGCGTGGTTGTCATGTACGCCGGACAAGTTGTTGAGGAAGCGGATGTATATGTATTGTTTAAGGAGCCGCTTCATCCGTACACGCAAGGTTTAATGGCATCCATTCCCCATTTGGATGAAATAAGCGAGAGCAAGTTGTATTCGATTCCTGGGACGGTGCCATCTCTGGACGCCATGCCGAACGGATGCCGATTTCATACAAGATGTCCGCATGCAACGACAATGTGTATTGAGCAGTCCCCTCCTCTTTTCGAACTGGACAACGGACATCGTGCCCGTTGCTGGCTGTTGGAAACAAGACGAAAGGAGGCATTCCATGATGCAGCCGTTGTTGAAAGTTGAAGGGTTGAAAAAATACTACCCGATACGCAAGGGCTTCTTTACGAGTCGGAAAGGGTATGTCAAAGCTGTCGATCATTTATCCTTTCAAGTGTTTCCCGGTGAAACGCTAGGGATTGTAGGGGAGTCGGGAAGCGGCAAATCCACAATGGGACGTACTGTGATTCGTTTGGAAGAACCGACGGAAGGACGGATTCTTTTCAACAATCAGGACATCAGCCGTTCGAGTATGGCTGAGCTGCGGGGACTTCGAAAAGAAATGCAGATTATCTTCCAAGATCCTTACTCCTCATTAAATCCGCGTAAACGTATTGGTGACCTTTTGGCAGAACCTATGCAAGTTCACTTTTCTTTCGATGATTCCACTACAAAGCAAAAGGTGAACGATCTATTGGAAATAGTGGGTCTCTCCCAGCAGCATCGCAATCGATACCCGCATGAATTCTCCGGTGGCCAAAGGCAGCGCATCGGAATCGCCCGAGCACTCACATTGCAACCGAAGCTCATTGTTTGTGATGAACCGGTATCCGCTCTTGATGTCTCCATCCAATCACAAATTCTAAATCTGTTAAAAGAACTGCAAGGCGAGTTTCAATTAACCTATCTTTTTATAGCTCACGGTTTAGCAGCCGTGAAGTATGTGAGTGATCGAATTGCTGTGATGTACTTGGGTCAAATCGTAGAATTGGCGCCGACTCAAGAGATTTTTAAGCAACCTAAGCATCCCTACACACAAGCCTTATTGGATGCCTATCCTGCGGCAGATCCGATCGTTCGCAATCGAGAGAGAATCGTGCTGGAGGGAGATATACCAAGCCCTGCGCATCCTCCTCAAGGTTGCCGGTTTCATACTCGATGTCCTTTTGCGCAGACTCGTTGTCAGGAAGAAGAGCCTTTGTTAAATGGGGAACATCACCTGGTCGCTTGCCATTTTCCATTAAGTTGAGCTTTGAACGGCGGGAGGGGATTTTTTGTTACAGTACATTGCGCGTCGTATCGTCATTGCTGTACCCGTGTTGTTTGGAGTCACCATTTTTAATTTTGTGATTATGCATCTTGCTCCGGGAAACCCCGTTGACATGTTCGTCAATCCATTTGCCACTGAGGCAGATATTGCAATTAAGAAAGCGCAATTAGGGCTAAACGACCCCATCTGGGTACAGTACATTCATTGGCTGCAGAATTTGCTGCAGGGGAACCTCGGTTATTCTTTCAGTACATATGAGCCGGTCACTCAGATGATTTCTGTTCGATTCGGTCCTACATTTCTATTAATGGGCAGTTCGTTGCTCATCGCGTACCTGCTGGCCATTCCTATTGGAATCATCAGTGCCACTCGTCAATATTCGACAATTGATTACACGGCCACGACATTTTCCTTTCTTGGTGTATCGATCCCTCATTTCTTCATGGGCTTGGGCGCTATCTACTTATTTGCTGTTGTGTGGCCTGTCTTTCCGACAGGAGGAATGAATCAACTGGGTGGTGACGGGGGTCTGAGCGATACGCTCCGGCATTTGATATTGCCGGCCCTGGTACTTGGGACAGGGGTGGCTGGAAATATGGTGCGGTACGTACGTTCAAGCATGTTGGAGGTATTGGGGCAGGATTACCTTCGAACGGCACGGGCGAAAGGATTGCGAGAGTTTATAGTGACGAATAAGCATGCTCTGAGAAATGCCATGATTCCGATCATTACAATTATAGGTTTGGATATTCCGTTACTTGTAGGAGGGGCTGTTGTGACGGAACAGATTTTTCAATGGCCGGGGCTCGGGCAATTAACGATCCAGTCTATTAATTCGCGGGATTATCCAACGCTGATGGCGATTAATTTTATCGCGGCGGCAGTCGTGCTGCTCTCCAATTTACTGACAGACATTATGTATTCGGTGGTGGATCCCAGAATTAAATACAACAAATAGCTGGAGGGGAGGACACTTCCATGAACACTGCAAAAGTGTCAGAGTCGATACATTTTCAGCAGAAATTAGGAGAAGAAACGGGCTACCTGAAAATGATTTGGCAGCGTTTTTTCAAACATCATATGGCTGTGACAGGTACAGTGGTATTCCTGCTTATTGTTTTGATGGCGGTTTTGGCTCCATGGCTGGCTCCGATGGACCCCAATCGGGTGGATCCCGTCTCTTTTCAATCGGCTCCTTCAGCAGCACATATATTGGGTACGGATGATGTGGGCAGAGATGTCTTAAGCAGGCTGCTTTATGCAGCAAGGGTTTCCTTGAGTGTTGGTTTAGGGGCCGTCGCCATTTATGTGATGATTGGGACATTGATCGGTGCGGTTGCCGGATTCTTTGGAGGGTGGATCGATGGGTTGTTAATGCGCATAACTGACATTTTTATGTCGTTCCCTTATCTGATGGTGATCTTGGTGCTGGTCAGCGTAATGGGACCCAGCCTGACCAATATTATTGTGGTTCTTGGGGTTCTGGGATGGCCGCAAGTAGCGAGAATCGTACGAGGCAGCGTCTTGCAGATCAAGCAGATGGATTATGTAAAAGCGGCTGTCGCACTGGGGTATTCTGCTCCTCGAATCGTGTTTTCGCATATATTGCCAAATGCTTTTGCTCCCATATTAGTCAATGCAACGTTTGGAATGGCAAACGCGATAATCACTGAATCTTCGTTAAGTTTTCTGGGGATGGGAGTACAACCGCCTACTGCGAGCTGGGGAAACATGTTGACACAGGCACAATCTTTAACCGTCTTGTCGTCTCAGCCATGGATGTGGCTGCCATCCGGTTTCATGATCGTGATTGCCGTATTGTCTATTAACTTTATGGGAGATGGATTGCGTGATGCAGTCGATCCCAAAAGTTTTAGATAAATTGAATGATATGGAGGGGGAAAAATGGCAAAGAAAAGGAAGGCAGCTGCATGGTTAGGCATAGCAGGATTGAGTTTGAGTCTGATTGCGGGTTGCGCAGGAAATTCACAACCCGCATCTCAGCAGGGTACTTCACCGAATTCCACAACATCTGCCAAAACCATGATGTTGGGAATGGTCAATCCGCCAGTGCTTTTTAACCCAATCAATTCGCCGGATGTCGCATCTTCTTTTGTAGAGGGGTTTTTCTTTGACTCTCTGCTCGACATGACTGCACCCTTGCAGTTTTCACCGGAGTTGGCAGAGTCTTTTGATTCGAAAGACAACCAGCACTTTACAATCAAGCTCAACTCCAAGGCGAAGTGGACAGACGGCAAGCCGATCACTGCAAAAGATGTTGTATTTACAATGAATCTAGTCGCCAATCCGAAAGTCGAAACTTCGGTAGGAGCTTACATTGCACCGTTAGCCGGGTTAAATGACAAGGGAAAATTGCCGGATGGACAAACATCTTTGGATTCGGTGAAACAAATTGACGATTATACCGTCGAACTGACAACGAAGCAGCCGGTTGATCCCAATATGATAAAAGAACAATTGGGATCCAAGTTGATGATTATGCCGGAACATGTTCTGAAAGACATTCCGCCCGATAAATTATCGCAGCACCCTTTTTCACAAAAACCGAACGTTACATCAGGCGCATTTCAATTTGTTCAGTATGTAAAAGATCAATATGTGGAAGTAAAGGCGAATCCGGGTTATTACAAAGGGGCTCCCAAACTCGGGAAGGTTTTTATCAAACTCATGCCCGCACCTAATCTGGTCGCTCAATTGCAAACGGCTGAAATTCATCTGAACGTAGGCATGGGAATTGGTAAAATTGCGACGCAGGATTATGAAACGGTTGAGAAAATGAACAACGTACGATATAAAGTGGAGCCGAATATCGGGTTTCAGACAATGGAGATTAACAACAAAACCCTCCCGGATCCCAAGGTGCGGCAAGCAATTCAATACGCGCTGGATCGCCAGTTGATCGTCAAACAGCTGTTAAAGGGCCAAGGAGAAGTCATTGATGGACCCTATACGTCCGTAAGTCCGTATCTGAACAAAAATGTAAAGGTCACTCCACATGATACGGATAAGGCAAAGCAGCTGTTGAAAGAAGCCGGATGGGACTTCAATCGGACAATCTCCTTGGTGGTGCCGACCGGAAATCTGGTTCGCGAGCAATCCGCCAACATCATTCAACAGAATTTAGAGGCTGCGGGACTTAAAGTAAAGGTCACCAAATACGATTTTCCAACGATTATGCAAAAAGGCCGTGCCGGTGACTTTGACTTGCTTTTGATTGGATTTACATTCACCTTGGATCCTGATGTAAGCAGTTTGTATGGAACTGGCGGAGCTTTCAATTTTATGAAGTATTCGAATCCTGACATGGATCAATTGCTGGCACAAGGAAAAGCGGAAGCAGATTTGAAAAAGAGACATGAGATTTATGATCAGGTGCAAGCGTTAATCCAAAAGGATGTCCCGGTCATCACGCTATATTCTGACTACGATATGGCAGTCGTTTCAAAAAAAGTGGCGGTTGGGGAATCCAAATATTTTGGAATGCTGTATAACCTGAATCAATGGGATTTGACGGGAGCGGAGTAAGAAATACTCATTGGAAGGGATGAGGCGTGAATGAGTCAAATCACCGATTCAATGACCGAGGTTATGCAGTACATTGAAGACCACAAGGAAACCTATCTGGAGTGGTTGCGAGACATGGCCCGCCAACCGAGCGTCGCTGCCCAGAACCGGGGCATGAAAGAAATGGCGGAGATGGTGGCCCGTTATTTTCAGGAACAATTGGGCGTTCCGATCGAGTCCTATCCTACAGACGGGCACCCCGTCCTTTATGCGCATCTTGGGAGTCCCTTTGACGGTGCCAAAACATTGGCATTTTACAACCATTATGACATCCAACCGGAAGATCCGGTGGAATTATGGGAGTCGCCTCCATTTGCCGCAGAAGAGCGAAACGGGAAAATCTACGCGCGCGGAATCTCAGACAATAAGGCGAATCTGGTCGCTCGATTGGCTGCCGTTCATGCGTATCTGCAGGTAAAGAAGAAGCTGCCTCTGAACCTCAAATTCTTTATCGAGGGTGAAGAGGAAATCGGCAGTGTTCATTTGCCCCAATTTACAGAACGCCACGCGGATCTGCTGAAAGCTGACGGCATGATTTGGGAATTCGGCGGACAGACAGAGGATGGACAACCGGAAGTGTTTTTGGGTGTCAAAGGCATGCTCTACGTGGAACTGGTTGCCTATGGCGCCAACAGCGACTTGCATTCGTCTGTGGCAGCGGTCATTGAGAATCCGGCATGGCGGTTGGTATGGGCGCTAGCCACATTGAAAAATGAGCAAGAGAAAGTTCTGATCGACGGATTTTACGATCGTGTAATCCCACCGACAGATGATGAAAAAGAATTGCTGGAAGAAATGCCCTATAATGAACAGCGGATTTTGGACCGCTTGGAGTTGGACGGATTTTTGTTGGATTTGGAAGGGGCTGCCTTAAAAGAAAAACTCCTATTCCAGCCGACATGCACCATTTGTGGAATCCATTCCGGATATACGGGGGAAGGATCTAAGACCGTTCTGCCTTCGGAGGCATCGGTGAAACTTGATTTTCGATTGGTGAAAGATCAAGATCCGCATGAGATCTTGCAGCTTTTGCGGGATCACTTGAATCGGCACGGTTTTTCCGACTTGGAGATTCGTGTCTTCAGTGCGCAAAAAGCGGCGCGGACAGACCTGCATCATCCGTTAGTGAAGGCTGTCGTTCGTTCCGCACAAACAAGTTGGGGACAAACACCGGCGATTTTGCTGACCTCTCCGGGGACCGGGCCGATGTATACGCTGGCTGAGCAATTCGGGATCGCTGCGGTTTCGGTCGGAGTGGATTATCCAGGGTCCAATGCACACGCTCCCAATGAGAACGTAGTCATTGACAACTTCGTCCGCGGGATAAAGCATATGGCTGCACTTTTTGAGGAATTTGCAGCAAAGTAACAAATTAGGAAACTGCTAAAAATGCTGGAATAACAAACACCCTGCCTGATCAGGAAGGCAGACGGCACGGATACTGTTTGAAGGTGTAGTGTGAAGATTATGAGGCTAGGGCTCCTGAAGCCATAAAAGTCTTAGAAGATAGCCACCTATAGGTGAGAGATAATTTTCTTTTCAAGGCACCCGAGCCCGGGTGCCTTGAAAATTTGAATACGTTGTATCTGCACAAATACGACAAGTTTTTGTGAATAAGATAAATTTGGGAAGTTGTGAGTTCCTTGGATATATAATGAAATTATATATGAGGTTTAGGAAGGATATTCATGCTTTTCTTGCGAATACATAGGTGTATAGAAAGAGTTTCTCAAGTAGCTTACTTCTATGTAATTCCTATACAATTATTAACCTGCCAAATTGCGGCAGGTTAAAAAGGGGGAACAAAATGAGAGCAAAACGGTTTGTTGCCAGTTTTCTTATTGTATTCACGCTCTTTTATTCAAGTATATTTGCGCCAATGCAAACAGCTCGGGCCTTTGTACCACTTCTCCTTGCCTTAACTGCAGAAGAACTTGCT
>JAGVBM010000365.1 GCA_020059765.1 Bacillota bacterium | reverse complement strand
GCTGCACATCGGCGCCAATGCCGGACAAAACTTGTCTCTTTCGATCTCTACGATGACTGCAACCGCTTTGAAAGTAACCGCACTCGCTATTGACTTGGATACTGGCAGCACCGGTGCTCAGCAAAGCAAATCGAACGCTTTGATCACCACGATCAACACAGCTATTGAATCTGTTTCTTCGCAGCGTTCCAAGCTCGGTGCGATCCAAAACCGTCTGGAGCACACCATCAACAACCTGCAAGCTGCTTCGGAAAACCTTGTGGCTTCCGAATCTCGTGTCCGCGATACGGATGTAGCTGCCGAGATGGTGAGATTCACCAAGAATCAAATTCTCTCGCAAGCAGGCACCGCGATGCTGGCACAAGCAAACGCTCGTCCGCAAGGCGTGCTCCAATTGCTCGGTTAATTTTCTGCAATATCGTAAATACATGTGTAGCCGACTGTTTAAGTCGGCTATATATGTATTCAGTGGGAGGTGGAAGTCATGCGGTCAATGGACAGGGTAACGGCCCGTGATACGATCGTATCAAATGTGTGGAATCGAAGCGAAACGGCAACGGCTCAAACCAAGCCTTCCACCGGCGATGTAGTGACGCCAACAGACAAGCAAAATGACCAGCTTAAGAATGAAATCATATCGAGTGTGGAAGCGATCAACAATATGATGGGGTCGGTGCCAACGCGTCTTTCCTTTCAATTGCATGAAGAAAGCGGTCGCATGATGGTTCGCGTGATAGACCCGCACGGCAATAAAGTGATAAAAGAAATCCCGCCGAAAGAATGGCTGGACTTGCTGGGTAGAATCAAGGACATGGTGGGAGTATTCATTGATCAACGGTTATAGGAGGTGACAAACATGGCATTTCAAGTGGGCGGTTTGATTTCCGGTTTGGATACCAACACTCTGATCACGCAATTGATGACTTTGGAACGGCAGCCTTTGGTGCAAATGGAGGCGCAAAAACACGTAGTTGAACTTCGCAAGGATCTTTGGAATGAGATTAATACCTCCCTGCTGTCGTTAAAGACAAAAAATGACGATTTGCTCAAAGTGAACGCGATTCAACAAAAAACCGCCGTCAGCAGCGATACGAAGATCCTGACGGCGACTGCCGCAACGGCTGCAGTTTCCGGGATTTACTCGATCGATATTACACAGCTGGCAAAAAGTCATCGCGTGCAAGGTGACAAAAACGCAACGACAACCGGCGGGACCTTTACAATCGGAGATGGGACGTACTCCGCTTCGATAAACGTGGCAAGCGGAGAAAGCCTGCAATCCATCGCCGACAAGATCAATGCGGCCAAGGACACTGCGGATCCGACGAAAGATGTCAGCGTCAAAGCAACCGTCGTTGACAGCACGCTCGTGCTTGAACATGAACTGACCGGTGCTGCCAACAATATCACGGCGTCCGACACAACGGGCACAGCGCTGCAAGAATTAGGCGTTTTGCTATCTACGCCAAACAACTTTAAGACGGTCCTGCAAACGGCGCAAGACGCAAGTTTTACAGTGAATGGGGTAAGTGTAACCCGCTCGTCAAACACGAATCTGACTGACGTCGTATCGGGTGTCACGCTGAATCTCTATGCTGCTACGGCAGGAACACCCGTCAGCTTGGAAGTTAAAACGGATACGGACGGCATCGTAAGCAAAATCCGCGCCTTCGTCGATCAATACAACACGGTCATGGATTTGATCAATACGCGACTGTCTGAGGACAAAGTAAAGGATGCGACTACCGACGCGGGAATGCGAAAAGGCCTGCTGCGGGGAGATTCTGTTTTGATCGGCATCAAGAATGATCTTCGGCAAATTGCATCGGATCCGATTGCTGTGGCGGGCGGCGCTTACGACAGATTGTCAGACATCGGGATCACCACAGACAGTACGGACTTTGGAAAGTCAGGAAAACTGGTCATTGACGAAACAAAGCTGCGCGATGCGTTGAACACAGACCCGGCCTCGGTGCAAAAGCTCTTCTTTAACGACTCCGATGCGGATGGAATCGTTGATGCGGGCGAGACAGGAGTTTCCGCCAAGGTGTTTTCCAAGTTGAACAGCCTAACCGATACCTCCACCGCCACCTATGGAACAACTGTGGCAAAGAAGGGGATCATTGCAGAACGATTGGATTCTTTTGGCCGATTGATCACTTCATATGACAGTCGGATGGCCGATTTCGAACAACGAATGACCATCCGGGAACAAGGGTTGCGCCAAAAATTCCTGATGATGGAGCAATCGCTGCTCATGCTGCAAGGACAAGGGGATCAATTAAGCCAGCGTTTGTCCCAAGTCCAATCGAATTTGTGAGAAGGGGAAGCAAATTCCCTTTTCTTTTTTAAAAAATGTTAGGTTAAGTTAGGTGGTAATCGTGAATGGATCGAATCGTTCATTATTCGAACAAATTCTTGTGATCTTGAAAGGCAGAAGAGCAAGTTATTCCAACCCCGTTTCATCGGAATATTTGGCAGAAGCCATTCAAGTGAATCCTTCATATTTAAGAACCCAAATGAAAACGCTGGTGCAGCGAGGGAAAGTTTCCGTCAGGAGAGGGAAGGGCGGCGGATATTATTTGGCAAAACGAGAGGAGGAGGAGAACTCGATGAAGATTGTAGTTGACGGACAACTGTTCGATCCGAATACGATGCATTCCGGTTCCGATCTGCCGCATGCGGTGATGCAGAATCTTATTGATCAAGGGAAAAGTGTCCTGCATGTAAAAGTGGATGGCATCCCTGTCGAAGGAATCCATGTGATCAAGGACATTGCAGGAGATCGGTATGTTGAGATTCAAACCATATCGACACGTGACTTGTTTTTTGAAGCGATCCGTGACGGGGTGGACTTCTTACCTGGCTTTACAAACGCAATCTTGTCGGTTGCGCGTCTGTTTCAAGAAGGAAACGAAGGCCAGGCCGTAAAGTCGTTCATCGAAATTCTGGAAGGCTTCCAGTGGATTGACGCCGTCATTTCCAATGCGGATGAATGCAGGGAACAGGCAGCCGTGTATCAAGATTTACTGCAACTGCAAACAGACTTCAAAGAACAGATTCATCATCTGTTGGAAGCATGGGAAAACAGTGATTTCGTTTTGGTCGCAGACTTGTTGGAATACGAATTTGAACCGATTCTTACACGCCTGCACGAGGTGTTTTTGGCCTTGAGTGAACAGGGTTTCTAACATGACTCAGCTCGCGGTGAATATAAACAGATTGCAATTGCATGATGCGAATTTTGCTTTGGATATGACTGTGGAGGAAATTCCTGCCCTATTCGCCAAAAACGGCGAGATCACATGCATGCTTCCAAGTACGAGACAATATGTGCACAGTCAATACAATCCTGGAAAAGAAGCAGAGCAATTTGCATCCGGAATTCAGTCAACT
>JAGVBM010000354.1 GCA_020059765.1 Bacillota bacterium | reverse complement strand
GGTGGCGGCTTTCGGTGTCTTTGTCGAATTGGACAACTCGATTGAAGGCATGGTACACGTTTCTTATTTGGAAGACGATTATTACCACTATAATGAAAAGCAGTACGTGTTGATCGGGGAAAGGACGGGACGGTCCTTCCGGATCGGGGATCGGGTCAAAATCAAGGTCGAAGCAGTAAACAAAGCAGCGCGAACCATTGATTTCCGCATGGCGGAAGGCGGCGAATACCTCGGCAAACCGATTCATCAGGAACGCGGGACGAAAGGGACCGGCAAACATGAACGGAAACGGAAAAAGCAGCGTGGGGCCTATCAGGAATCTGCCGACAAGAAAAGTGAAAAATCGGGACTGAAAGTGGTGGCCAAGAAGGCTGCCAAAGTTAGAAAGAAAAAGAAAGTCAAGGTATAACGGGCCCCTGCAGGCCCTTTTTTTAATTCAAAGCGATCTGGACTGAAAGTTAAATTGTAAAAAATCGGGTTTTATGATAGCTTACTATCAGAAGGTTACTATGTGATGGGGGTCAAAACATGTTAGCACTTGGAGACAAAATTCAAAGAATGCGTGTATGGAGAGGGATTACACAGACAGAACTGGCTTCCGGCTTGGTTACACCAAGCATGATCTCGCAAATCGAAGCCAATAAAGCAAACCCTTCGACTGAATTACTTTTGAGAATTATTGAAAAGCTGGGAATTTCTGTAGAAACTTTTTTGAAAGATGTTTATTTGGATTTGGGCGGCCGGGGAATTTATCGATTTGCGTTGGAATTGATGGAATATGAACAATATGGGGCGGCGCTGCAGTTCCTTCGTCAGTTGGAAGAACGGCCGAATGTGGTTGAAGCGATAGAATTGCAATTTCAAATGGCCGTTTGTCTGCAAAATACCGGCAAAGTCCAAGAATCAATCGAAAAATTGGATCAAGTCTTGAGTTTTGTGCAGGGTGGGGAAGCGAAGGAGTTTACGGCGAAAGTGCTGTACCAGCTGGCGGATGCGTATTATAAACTGCACAATCTGAGTTTGGCGTATTTTTACGCGGAGAAATCAGATAACCTGCTCGAGTCGCTTCCCGAAACCGATCGGTTTGTGCGAGCGAGAGTCAAAAATCTGATAGGGGTGGTGAGTTCCCGATTCGGACATTATGAGCAAGCGATTTCATATCACCAAGCGGCATTGGCGTATTATCAACCGAATCATTTGCAGAAAATGGCCGGCATGTTGACGAATTTGGGGATTGAGTATAAAAACGTCGGAGATTACGAGCAAGCCAAGAAATATTTTGAACAATCACTTGAAACATTTAAACAGGTTTCTCCGTCAAAAGAAAGTATTGTATCGAAGTATAACTATGGTGTATTATTAGGGTTGACAGCCGAGTTTGAATCGGCACTTAACGTTTTTCAACAATGTTTAGCTGAGTTTCAGGAACATCAGTTTCTAGACATGTTGCCCAAAGTGTACAGTGAAATGGCGCAGATTGAAATTCGCAGGGGCAATTTCGATGCAGCGAAAGCCTACACCGCGAAAGGTATTGAGACATCAGACGAACATCATCATGAACGAGCCTATATTTACAAGGTGATCGCCGAAATATTAATCCAAACAGAAGATTTGGAAGGCGCAATTCAATACCTTGAAAAATCGATCCCGATCTATGAAAAGTATTCCCGCTTTGCAGACCTGGTGAAGGTGCTTCCTATTCTCAGCAAGTGCTACGAGCAACTTGGTGATGTCGAGAAAGCCGTGTCCACCTTGGAGAAATCGAAGGTGTACATGAAAAATCTTCTGTAAGAGAGGGGATCTAATGAAAAAAGTTCTGCTGATTTTGTTTGTTCTCGCGACTTTCGTTGTAGGAACTGCTGTCGTATCTGTGGCAAGTGACGAGCACATTTACAACAACATGGCAAGTGACGAGCACATTTACAACATCATGGCCAGTGACGAGCATATTTATAACATGCTGGCCAGCGACGAACACATCTACAACATGTTGGCAAGTGATGAACACATTTACAGCAGCTTAGTTTAGACCGTCTCTGAAAAATCGACAACAAGAAACGACCCATAAGCCCACCTTGTGTGGGCTTTTAATTTTACGGCTTGGGGGGCATGCTAGGAACAATGGTTCAGAACCATTGTTCGATGGACCGTTTCTCGGTTGACGCTGCGCATATGCTCCTGCTATAGTATTCTTTACTACTGCAGAAGGGAGGGGCGATGCATGGCGAAAAAAGAAGAAGGCCCAAAGGCGTTGGCTCAGAACAAAAAAGCTGCTCATGATTACTTCATCGAAGATACGTTTGAGGCGGGGATTGTCCTGACGGGCACCGAAATCAAATCGATTCGCCAAGGCAAAGCGAACCTTCAAGACAGTTTCGCCCGTATCTCAAATGGAGAAGCGTGGCTGATCAACATGCACGTGTCGCCGTTTGAACAGGGGAACCGGTTTAACGTGGATCCGACGCGAACCCGGAAGCTCCTGCTGCATAAGGGAGAAATCATGAAACTGATCGGGCAGACCAAAGAACGAGGGTATGCGCTGATCCCATTAAAACTTTATGTAAAAAACGGCTACTGCAAGGTACTGCTGGGACTGGCAAAAGGAAAGAAAAATTACGACAAGCGGGAATCGATTGCGAAGCGCGATGCAGAGCGGGATATGCAGCGTGCCCTGCGGGAACGGCAGAAATACTGACGCATAGGATGCACGCATTTCCAAGTAAGATTGTGCCAAGTTGGATTGTACCATCGATTCCTAAGAGAGCTTGTGGTATAATAAATAATGCTGCTTTGAGGCAGTCACCGTACAAATTCCGGTGCAGGCACGTGTCTCATTTTCATACGGGGGCGTTTTTGGATTCGACGGGGATTGTTCGAGCATGAGTAGCGGGTCGTGGGGCTGCGGACACGTTAAAAACGCGGGCATAAATTTAAACGCAAACAAAAACAACAACCTCGCTTTCGCTGCTTAATTGCAGCTAAGCCGTCCTGTTCTCTATCTCCGGTGTAGGGGATAGGGCGTCACTGCAGCCGGATAGTTCGGGCGTATCGGTCTGTGTACCCCGGGCGAAACTTAGCAGACTAGCCGATCATCAGCCTGTCCCTCGGCGGCTGTGAGGCGAAACTTCAAGTAGAGCGGACTGCACCCGGAGAAGCTTGTGTCGCGAGGTCTTCGGACAGGGGTTCGATTGGAAAGCCCATACGCTTATTGTGTGGGGTCTGGTCGCCTTGCGTGGCGACACGCAAGTGAAAACTTGGCTTAATCGGTGAAGCCTACGTCTGTGATCATACGACCTGCGGATAGGGTAATGCCGAGCGGTATGTGGAGAAATCCAACAGCCGTGTATCGACTTATAGGCTGCCTCCAGAGTTATCCGTCTGCTGATTCGGGAAATTCCCGGATCGGATCTTGAGCAGGCAAAACACTAAGGCAGTACTAGGATGCGGAATACTGACGCCAAAAGGTGTCACAAATCTCGTTCCGCATAAGACGCCAAGGGGCTTGACCGATTTGTTTAACAATCGGCCAAGTTCAAGATATAGTCAGTGCCATAGCGAAAGCGTGGAACAACATGTCCCCTCGCCTCCACCAATTTCATTTTTTGAAAAAACAACCATTTGCATGGTTGTTTTTTTATAAACGAAAAAAATTTTCTTCAAATTTCATTTTCATTTCTAACTCAGTCGCACTGTATCGTCCATTCCGTTTCGTTAATTCATTATAATT
>JAGVBM010000284.1 GCA_020059765.1 Bacillota bacterium | reverse complement strand
GATAACAGGAAAGCGAAATAGTCTGATCCGCTTGATTTTACTATCAAGAATTATGCTGAAACAAACTCCCCTTGCACATCGTACAAGGGGAGTTTTTACGCATTCAATTAGTTGCGCGCTCAATAATAAATCGATTCTTGCAGATCGCATTTCTTGCAAATTCGGATATAGTCATCCTTCACAAACTCATGATCGCATGACTTGCGGATTGTTTCCAACTCTTGTTTCAATGCTTGGAGCCGTGCGGAAACAAGCGCGATTTCATGTTCAATTTCCTGCACCCGACCCATGGCAAAACCTCCTTTAAACTATGCACCTTCAACGGTAAATCCGGCTGCCGGTCTCACGAAACTCTTTTGCTTTCTCTTCCAATCCGTCGTACAGGGCCTCGTCTAACTCCATTCCTTTGCTTTCCGCATATTCGCGGATATCCTGGGTAATCCTCATGCTGCAGAATTTTGGTCCGCACATCGAGCAAAAATGGGCTGTTTTGGCCGCTTCCGCAGGCAGGGTTTCGTCATGGTACTCCATAGCTCGCTCCGGATCAAGCGAAAGATTAAATTGATCGCGCCAGCGGAATTCAAACCGCGCTTTCGAAAGGGCATCGTCGCGCTGTTGGGCGTTGGGGTGGCCCTTGGCCAGATCGGCCGCATGGGCGGCAATTTTGTAAGCGATGACACCTTCCCGAACATCGTTTTTGTTGGGGAGTCCAAGATGTTCTTTTGGCGTAACGTAACACAGCATGGCGGTGCCGAACCAGCCGATCATGGCGGCGCCGATCGCGGAGGTGATATGGTCGTAGCCGGGCGCGATATCGGTAGTCAGCGGCCCCAGCGTATAAAAAGGAGCTTCCTGGCAGATTTCCATCTGCAGGTCCACATTCTCTTTAATCTTGTGCATCGGCACATGGCCGGGCCCTTCCACCATCACCTGCACATCATGTTTCCAGGCGATTTGGGTCAATTCACCGAGAGTCTTCAGTTCGGCAAATTGCGCCTCATCATTGGCGTCGGCGATCGATCCGGGCCGTAGTCCGTCACCCAGGGAGAAAGCGATGTCATACGACTTCATAATTTCACAAATCTCTTCAAAGTGAGTATACAGGAAGTTTTCCTGATGATGGGCGAGGCACCAAGCGGCCATAATCGAGCCGCCGCGCGACACAATCCCGGTCACCCGTTTTGCCGTCAGCGGAATATAGCGCAATAACACGCCGGCATGAATCGTGAAGTAGTCGACGCCTTGTTCCGCCTGTTCAATCAAGGTGTCGCGATAGACTTCCCAACTGAGATCTTCGACAACCCCGTTTACTTTTTCCAGCGCTTGATAGATCGGCACGGTTCCGACAGGAACCGGGGAATTGCGGATGATCCATTCGCGGGTGGCATGGATGTTTTTGCCCGTGGAAAGATCCATAATCGTATCGGCTCCCCAGTGAATGGCCCATCTCATTTTCTCCACTTCTTCTTCGATTGAGGAACTGACGGCGGAATTTCCGATATTGGCGTTGATTTTCACGTGAAAGTTGCGCCCGATGATCATCGGCTCGCTTTCCAGGTGATTGATGTTGGCGGGAAGAATGGCACGTCCGCTTGCGATCTCTTCCCGCACGAATTCCGGGGACAATCCTTCCCGAATCGCGACAAACTCCATCTCCGGGGTGATGATGCCCTTGCGCGCGGCATGCATTTGGGTGACATTCTTCCCGGCTTGCGCCCGCAGCGCCCGTCGCTTCAAGTCGGGAAACAGCTCGCTGTCGGCGGCAGAATCGCTTGAGCGCCATCCGTTGTCTTCTGGTTTTGCTTCACGCCCTTCATATTCCTCCACATCGCCGCGCTCCAGAATCCAATTACGGCGCAGAGAAGGGAGTCCTTTGCGGATATCGACGGGGTAGTCGGAATCCGTATAAGGACCGCTGGTGTCATAGACGCGAACGGGCGGATTGTCAATTTCTCCGGATGGGGTGACTGTCGGATGCAAGGGAATCTCCCGCATCGGAACCCGAATATCCGGCCGGGATCCTTGGACATACACTTTTTGGGACAGTTGGGACATGATCTTCTCCTCCTAATGTTTGAATCATGAAACCGGGGACAAGATCGGAAGTATCAGCGTATGAGGTTAGGAACAAAAAACCGGGCCTCAATAAGGACCCGGTGATCGCAATCGGTTGCAGAGAATAGAACGATGTATCGATGCGGCCAACTACTTTCCTACGCTGGTATTATCCAGATCAGGTCCTGAGGGTCAAGAGACTTCATTGCGCTTCTTTCTCAGCCCAAGCTCATGGGCACCCCTAGTAGCAAGAAATGTGAAATTGTTATAAGTCCAGTTTAGACTTAGCGATTGAAGTTTGCAAGATGCATGTTGCAGTCATGAAAGCTTGATTTCGTGTTTTTGCATTTTCCGCAAAAGCGTTGCATGGCTGATCTGCAAGCTATTGGCCGCTTTGCGAATGCTGTCCGCCTCCTGCAGCGCCTGCTTGAGAATCTGCAGTTCAACGGCGTCCAATTGCTGCTGCAGGGACCGGTTCCCGGCAGGCGGGTGCGAGGGGGGTACAGCTTTTGCTGGCGCAGGCGGCATGATCTGTGCCGGTAAATCATGCGGTTCGATCCATTCGTCTTCGACCCGAATGCAGAGCCCTTCCACCAGATTCCGCAATTCCCGCACATTTCCGGGAAAGTTGTAATTCGACAAGATCTCCATCGCTTCCGGAGTGAACCGCCTCCTCAATTGAAACTCCTGGCCGATCCGTTCCAGATAATGTTCCAACAAGGGCCGAATCTCCTCCCGTCGTTCGCGCAGAGGCGGCACGTGCAAATAGGCCACTTGCAACCGATAATAGAGATCTTCACGAAACCGGGCCTGTTCAACCAGGTGCCGCAGATTGCGGTTCGTGCTGGCGAGGATGCGGACATCGACTGATTTCGACCAACTGCCGCCGATCCGTCGAATTTCTCGTTCCTGCAGGACCCGCAGCAATTTGACCTGCATGGAAACGGACAACTCCCCAATTTCATCCAACAAGATCGTCCCATTGTCCGCCAATTCAAACAGGCCTGGATTGCCTTCCCGCTTCGCCCCTGTAAAAGCGCCCCGCTCGTACCCGAACAATTCCGATTCCAGCAAGGATTCCGGGATGGCTCCGCAGTTGATTTTGATAAAAGGCATCTGGGAGCGCGGACTGTTCTGGTGAATCCATTCGGCTATCACTTCTTTGCCGACGCCGGTTTCCCCTTCAATTAACACCGTGGACGGAAAAGCGGCGATCCGTCGGGCTTGCGCAAACAATTCCCGCATCGTTTGGCTTTCAACAATCACCGTATCGCTCATGGACGCGTGATCCTTTCCAGTGGTTCAATTTTGAAACAAGTATAGCGATAAATTGATCATAATATCAAGAAAATTGGTTGAATTCTGAACCAATGCATTTTTGCGTCTGCGTATAGTGGACATGAAAACGCAATCAGCACACATGTGTGCACAAACGGTGAACAATTATGAATTGGCACAAAATTTGCATAAACAATGAAGCAGAGAGAAAAGGGGAGAGGCTATGGAATCGTCAAACTGGAAGAACCACATCCAGCAATTGTTGCGGGAACATCAAATCCATACGGTCCGAGTCTGTCTGCACGACAACTCCAACGTGCCAAGATCGCGCTATGTGCCGACTCGCCACTTTATGGAAACGGTCATGCAGGGGGATGTGTCTTTCCCTTCGGTCGTGTTTTCCATGGATACATCGGCCGCTATCCAGACGGAAGCGGGGGAGGGATTTCGCGGCGGCTATCCGAGTTGGGTTTTGAAACCGGAACTGAGTACCTTTGGGATTCT
>JAGVBM010000300.1 GCA_020059765.1 Bacillota bacterium | reverse complement strand
CATGGTGAAAGCGGCCTACAGTTCGGGCAAGCCCGCGTACGGGGTGGGCCCCGGCAATGTGCCGGTTTACATTCATGCAAGCGCGGATATAGCCAATGCGGTGCGTCAGATTATTCAAAGCAAAACCTTTGACAATGGGACCATTTGCGCATCGGAACAGGCGCTCATCGTCGATCGGTCCATCAAAGAGCAGGTTGTGTCTGAAATGAGACGCCAGGGCGCTTATTTCTTGACGGAAGGTGAGAAAGGGAAACTGGCCTCCATCCTGATGCGAAATGGCGGAATCAATCCTGAGATTGTAGGCAAAGCGCCGCAGGCGATTGGCGAAATGGTGGGGATTCGGGTTGCTCCGGATATAAAAGTATTGGTGGCGGAAGAAACAAACGTTGGAAAAGCGTACCCCTTTTCGATCGAGAAGTTGTCCCCTGTCTTAGCTTTCTACACTGTCAAGGATTGGCAGGCAGGTTGTGAAGCAAGCATCAAACTGCTCGAATTGGGGGGACTGGGACATACTCTCGGCATTCATTGCCGGGATGAACAAGTGATCGAAGCCTTTGCCTTGGAAAAACCGGCTTCAAGAATTGTCGTCAATTCAGGAACCACCTTTGGAGGGATCGGAGCGACAACTGGGATTCAACCCTCTATGACATTAGGATGCGGTTCCTTTGGCAACAACATCACATCCGACAATATCGGCCCACAGCATCTGTTGAATATCAAACGGGTCGCCTTTGCCGTTCGCGAAATGCAGGAAGAGGAGGTGAAGCCGGAAATTCGGACATGTTCTGCGGAGCAGAAAGACCAGGTTGCGATCAGTCGGGACGAAGTGATGGAAATTATAAAAAGCGTGTTAGCGGAAATGAAATCATAAAAATCATGGGAGGTTTATCGAATGGCCGGAGAAATGGCAGCATTGGGAATGGTCGAAACAAAAGGATTGGTAGGCGCGATTGAAGCTGCGGACGCCATGGTGAAAGCAGCGAATGTGAAACTGATCGGCAAAGTGCATGTAGGCGGGGGATTGGTAACTGTCATGGTGCGCGGGGATGTAGGCGCCGTCAAAGCATCGACGGACGCAGGGGCGGCGGCCGCCGAGAAAGTGGGAGAACTCCTATCCGTTCACGTGATTCCGCGGCCCCACTCCGATATTGAATTCATATTGCCCAAACTGGAAGGATAATCGGCAAACTCCTTCCAGGAAGGTGAGGTGAGGGGGATGGAGATCAGGGATTTGGTGGAAACGATCACGCGGGAAATCCTCAAGTCTTTGCAGAAGGATAAACAGGCGGTTCCAAAAGTGCTCTACATTTTTTGCGACAGTACCGCTCATGAACCTTTCGTGGAACAGTTTATCAAGCTTAAGAATCACGGGATTCAGCACGACATGCTGTTCCTGGACGGGGAAACTTCTTCCTGGCTGGGGATGAACCGAATTGAAAGCGGCGGAGCGGGGAAGTTGATCGCCGCCGACGAATACGCGCCGGCTCCGCTCGAACTGCCGAAAGAATACGATGCGGTGGTGGTTCCGGAAATTGATCTGGATAACGCGGCGCGTGTGGTGTCGGGATTAAAAGGGACCGTCAAAGCGGAAATCATTTTTTCCGCCCTCGTTTTGCAAAAAATCGTCATTGTGGGCGACGACGTTCCGGGTATTAAAAGAGCCGATCGGCGTACGCTGCAAACGCTGTCTCTCCCGCTTCCTTATCAGAAGCTGTTTCAGCAATACATGGCAGCCATGAAGGAATTGGGGATTGAGTTCAGGCAGCAAAAAGATTTGGCCGAAGCCGTCATTCAAAAAGTAAAGGAAAAAAGGCAAACCGAACCCATTTTTTCTGATCAACAGGCGGCGGATGAAACCCTTGTTTTCCAAGGGAGGTTTCTTTCGGCGGAGTGGGTCAAATCCCAGCCCGGATTTCCGGATCAGCAAGTTTGGATAGCGGAAGGCGTTATCGTTTCTCCGCTGGCTTTCGATATTTTGAAAGAAAAAGGCGTCCGTGTCCAGTATCTCGTTAAAGGGTGATGGCAATGATTTTAGGCAAGGTCATAGGGAGCGTTTGGGCGACGCAAAAAGAAGAAGGCATGGCAAATCTCAAGCTCCTGATTGTGCAGCCTGTCGACTGGAAAGATCGCGAGTCTGGACAAACGATTATCGCAGCAGACCGAATTGGCGCAGGAGTGGGGGAACGAGTCCTTGTTTCCAGAGGCACTCCTGCCCGCATCCTCTTTGGCCAAAAGAATGTGCCGATCGACGCAGTCATTGTCGGAATCGTGGATTCATTCGAGGTATTGCAAACGGAGGAGGAGGATTCATGGAGCCGGAACGACAGCGAGTAATTCAAGAGTATGTGCCGGGCAAACAGGTTACTTTGGCTCATGTGATCGCCAATCCGGATCGCGTCTTATACACCAAGTTGGGAATCAAAGAAGCGGGCGCCATCGGAATCTTGACGTTGACGCCGACAGAAACTTCCATCATTGCTGCGGATATTGCGACGAAAGCGGCGAATGTGGATCTGGGATTTATCGATCGGTTTACCGGGTCGTTGGTGTTGATTGGGGATGTAGCGGCTGTAGAAATGGCGATTTCTGCCGTCAATCAGTTTTTGTCCGAAAAGCTGAGGTTTACGCCTGCCGTTCTGACGAGGTCGTAAATGACGAGGTCGTAAATGATGAAGAAAGCAATGATGATCGGTCCGGTCGGAGCCGGTAAATCAACCTTGGTTAAAGTTCTGCTGGGTGTCGATCAACCCGTGCGAAAAACCCAGGCCCTGGAATTTCATGATTGGCTGATCGATACTCCCGGGGAATACAGTGAAAATCCGCTCTATTATCGGACATTGATGGCGACTGCGCTTGAGGCTCAAGTGCTTCTGCTGATTCAGGACGCGACGAGGGAACGCAGCTGTTTTCCCTTCGGATTCGCGCAGGGATTTCCGATGCCTGCAATTGGGGTGGTCACCAAAGCCGACCATCCGGATGCGAATGTGGAACGAGCGATCCTTTTTCTCAGAGAATCACTGGGTGAACGGGAGATTTATGTGACTTCGGCTGCCACGAACAAAGGGATCCGCACCTTATTTGAAAGATTAATAGAAATAATGAGAGATTAGCTGACACAATCCATTGATGTCTGATAATGATTGTGCGATGATGAAAGTATAAAATTCAAATTATTCAGATGAAAAAGGGATTGTTGGATGATAAATATTATCGATCTTTGCAGGACAAGGACTGCATTATCAGACGAAGATATCAGAATCATCGAACAAATATCCAGAAACCTGCAAATATTTGCAGACGTATCCCACGCCGATGTATTTATCGATTGCCCGGTTCCTGATAACGCGGTCGCTCTTGTCGTCGCGCAAGCCTCACCTACAACCGCCAAATCTTTGTATAAGAGTTCGGTGGTCGGTCAAACGGCTTTGCCAAAAAACGAGCCGGCCGTCCTGTTCTGTTTGACATCCGGCAAACCCGTGATTGGCTCGCGGGGGATTTCCCAGGAAGGAACCGTGGTGCAGCAGAGTGTGGTTCCCATAAAAAATGCAAAGGGGGATACGATCGGCACATTGATCGTCGAGGAAGACATTACCGAGAAAGTGGAGCAAGAAAAGAACGTTGAAATGTTGATTGAAACGACGGAGCATTTAAGCGAGACGCTGCTGCAGGTGGCGATGTCGGAAAGCAAGGTGCCGTCGCTGATGCACGAAGGCATTATTTTGTTCGACTACAAAGGGATCATCTCTTATGCCAATTCTCGCGCCTATGAGCTGCTCAAACAGATCGGTTATCAAAGTTTGATTAAAGGACAGCTGATTGACAAGTTCTTCTACGGCAAATTTTCCAAAGAAATCTTTGAGCAAAACGGCGGCATGATCGTTGAGGAAATGCAGGATGGAAAAACCACTCTCTCGGTAAAGGCGGTCTCCATCTATCGCAAGCAAACGGTGGTCGGAGGCATCATTCTTCTGCGCGACATATCGGATATCAAAGAAAAAGACAAACAATTGATGATTAAATCCGCCGTCATTAAAGAAATCCATCATCGCGTGAAGAACAACCTGCAAACGATCGCAAGCCTGCTTCGATTGCAGATGAGAAGAACGGATTCAACCGAGATCGAAAAAATATACCGGGAAAGCATCAACCGAATCAACAGCATTGCAATCATACATGAATTTTTGGCGCATGAAGGGTTGGAACTGATCGATTTCAAAGAGGTTGTGGAAAAAATCGCCAAGACGATCATTTCCTCCATGTCCGTTCCCGACCAAACCATCTCGTTTACGATCAGCGGCGATTCTGTTTTTCTTCAATCGGATAAGGCGTCATCACTGGCGCTGATTGTGACGGAACTTATCCAAAATTGCGTGATCCATGCATTTAAAGAACGCCTGGAAGGACATATCGGCATTCAGATCACGAAAGATATCCGGCAAGTCAAATTGAGTGTAATCGACAACGGCAGCGGAATCGGGTATGAGGGAAACAACCCGGTGAACGGCCACTTGGGATTAACAATTGTCGAGACATTAGTCAGAGAGGATTTGGAAGGAACATTAGAATTTAGAGATACCGGGGTGGGGACCGAGGTGAGCATCGAGTATCCGATTTCCGAGGGGGATTCTAATGGGACACAAGATCTTGGTGGTGGATGACGAACCGATTATCCGTATGGATATCAGAGAAATTCTGATGAATGAAGGGTATTCTGTGGTCGCGGAAGCAAAAAACGGTGAAGAGGCTATCCAATTCGCTTATCAGCACCAACCGGACCTGATTATTATGGATGTCAAAATGCCCGTCATGAACGGGATCAAGGCAGCGGCCGCCATCCGCAAACGCATGGACTCATCGATTCTTCTGCTCACAGCGTACAGTCAAAAGGAATTGGTGCAGGATGCCTGCAGCACGGGCGTAACGGCTTATTTGGTCAAACCGATTTCGGAAGAAGATCTGCTGCCGGCTGTGGAAGTCGCCCTCAGTCACCGAGACAAAGAAAAATGCCATAAGCAAGAACTGCAAGAACTGAAGCGGAAATTCGAAGACAGAAAGATGATTGAAAGAGCCAAAGGCAAGATTATGAGCCAGTTGTCCTTGACCGAAGAAGAAGCTCACCGATGGATGCAGCGGCAAAGCATGTCAAAGCAGCTTCCGCTGTCGAAGTTCGCGGAGCAGCTGCTGGCAGGCGAGAACAAGTAAACGACAAGTGCATAAAAACAAAGCAAAGGCGCTTTGAAATCAACCAAGTGCAGCAACAGCTTGGGGAGATTCCGGCGTCTTTTTGTTTTACGAATTTCACGCCGATGACGCGGCAGACAGTATTTTTTCAACGGAGGTTGGCGAATATGGCGGAGACATGGATCACCAGTGTGGGGATCGACTTGGGAACCAGTACGACAAAACTGATTGTCAGCCGGTTGCGGTTGGGCAGAACGTCAAGTTCCTTTTCCCTGCCGCGTTATCAAATTGTCGAACGCCAACTGCTCTATGCAAGTCCGATTCATGCCACTCCTTTACTGCAGTGTGATGAGATCGATGCGGCGGCGGTTTCCCGGATCATACAGCAGGAATATGCAAAAGCGAATCTCCGTCTCTCCGATATTCAGTCGGGTGCGGTCATCATCACCGGTGAAACGGCGACCAAAAAAAACGCGGAGCAAATCGTCCATTCTTTGGCGGAGAGAGCGGGAGACTTTGTGGTGGCAACGGCGGGGGCTGATTTGGAGGCTGTGTTGGCGGGAAAGGGTTCGGGCGCGGAAGCCCGTTCCAAACAAGTGAAGGGTGTGATTGCAAATGTTGATGTTGGCGGAGGAACCGCGAACGCAGCCCTCTTTCAGCGGGGAAACGTCATCGGAACCGTAACGTTTCATATCGGAGGGCGTCTGATCCGGCTTAACCGGTTCGGCGACATTCAGTATCTGTCCCCGCAGATTCGAAGCTGGCTGAAAGAGAAAGGGATGCAAATTGCGGAAGCGCAGCGCATCACGTATGCCCAGCTGCAGCATATAGCGAGCGAAATGGCTCGCTCATTATTCGGTTACTTCTCAGGAATTGAGGGCGATTCGTCGTATCGGCTGTTGTTGGCGGGTGCGGCTTTGGATAAGGTCCCGACCGTTGACGAAATCATCGTCTCCGGAGGAATTGGCAGGCTTATGGAGGGGCCGTATCCGGAAACAATGGAAGAGGTTTCCGTTTACGGGGATTTTGGCCCGTTATTGGCTCATGAATTGAAAGAAGCGTGCAGGTCGTATCCTTTTCACCGAATCCCGGCCGAACAAACAGTACGCGCCACAGTGATCGGGGCCGGCATGCAAAGCACAGAGATAAGCGGTTCCACCGTTTTCATCGATGCAAAACGGCTGCCGATCCGAAATTTGCCGGTTCTCAAGTTGGAACTGCATCGCGAGGATCTGCAGTCCGCTGATCGTCTGCACAAAAAGATAGGCGCGATCATGGATCTGGGCGCAAGGTTGTTCGGCAGCAAAGCGGTTCATCCTTTCGGCATTGCACTGACGGGCTTCGATTACTGCTCTTATGCTTCGCTGCAGCTTCTGGCGGATGAATTGGCTGCCGGTTACAAAAGGAGTTTTCCTGCGAGCGATCTGCTGGTCGTCATTTCCGAAAACGATATGGCGAAGGCTTTGGGACAATCCTTGTCAATCCGCTGCCAAGGCGAGCCCGAAGTCATTTGTATCGATCAAATACGAGTGGAGCATGGGGATTATATGGATCTGGGTGAGCCTATATCTGACGCAATGATTCCTGTAGTGATTAAAACTCTAGCTTTTCATGATTGAGGTGCTGACAATGTTCAAGACTGCCAAGGTGTTAGGCCAAACCTATCAGTTTCAGAATCTGAAAGAAGTAATGGCAAAAGCCAACGAAGAAAAATCCGGCGATCAACTGGCCGGAATCGCCGCCGTCGACTTGCGGGAGCGAATGGCCGCCAAACAGGTATTGGCAGATCTGACGCTTGCCGAGATTCGCAGCCATCCGCTTTTGCCGCCGGAACAAGACGAAGTGTCAAGGGTGATCGAAGAGGGGATCAACGAGAAAATTTACGCAAGGATCCAAAACTGGAGTGTCGCCGAGCTTCGTGAACATATCTTGAGTCATCAGGCGGATGGGGAAGAACTCAGGCGGATAAGCCGCGGCTTATCGAGTGAAATGATTGCCGCCTTGACAAAATTGATGTCCAATCTTGATTTGATCCTCGCGGCTTCCAAAATTGAAAACCCGGCTCACTGCAATACGTCGATCGGTCAGAAGGGAGTGCTCGCAGCCCGCGCCCAACCGAACCATCCCACCGATAACATTCAAGGGATCAAGGCGTCGATCTATGAAGCGTTGAGCTATGGGATCGGGGATGCGGTGATCGGTGTCAACCCGGTGATCGACACGGTGGACAGTGTGAAGAACATTATGATCGCAACCAAAGAAGTCATGGAAAAATGGGCTATTCCCACCCAAAACTGTGTGCTGGCGCACGTGACAACCCAGATGAAAGCCATTCAGCAAGGGGGGCCGGCCGATTTGATTTTTCAAAGCTTGGCAGGGAGCGAAGCGGGCAATAAAGCGTTTGGGATCAACGTGGCGTTGTTGGAGGAAGCCGATGAATTGATGCGCAAAGAGGGAACATCGCCCGGGCCGAATCATTGGTATTTCGAGACCGGCCAGGGATCGGAGCTGTCTTCGGAGGCGCATGCGGGGATTGACCAGCTCACGCTTGAAGCGCGCTGCTACGGCTTAGCCAGAACATACAATCCTTTTCTGGTGAATACAGTCGTCGGGTTTATCGGACCGGAGTATTTGTACGACAGCAAACAGGTCATCCGCGCCGGCCTGGAAGACCATTTTATGGGGAAACTTCACGGGCTGCCCATGGGAGTGGATGTTTGCTATACGAACCATATGAAAGCGGACCAAAATGACATGGAAAATCTCGGGGTATTGTTGGCTTCGGCAGGCGTCAATTTTCTGATCGGCGTGGCCATGGCGGATGATTGCATGCTGAATTATCAATCCACGAGCTTTCATGATATCGCAACATTGCGGGAGTTATTGGGACTGCGCCCCGCGCCGGAATTTGAGAAATGGCTGGAAAAAATGGGATTGATGAAAAACGGCAGGTTGACCGAAATCGCCGGAGATCCGTCCATCTTTGTCTAGACCCCCACGCAGTCGGCGCAGCATCGCCCGATTATGCAAACAAAAAATCAGCTGAAGGAGGTGAAAGGATGAGCGATATTCAGGTCAATCTGCTGCTGGAAAAAGTAATGGCCGAGCTGCAGAAAAGATTGCAACGGGAAATGCCCGTTGAAGCAGCAGGCGCAATAAACAATGCCGAAAACGGTGCTGCCAACGATAGGACTCTGTTTGATCCGGTATCGATGCTGCCCAATCCCAGGGACAAAGAGGGACTCGCCGAGTTGGTGGCCAGTACGCCGGCAAGAATTGGGGTTTGGCGAACGGGAACGCGGCCGCTTACGAAGACCATGCTTCAATTCAGATGCGATCACGCGGCAGCGGTGGACGCGGTTTATGGGGAGGTGAATCCGACAATTCTCGATCAGTTTCATTTGTTTACTGTCGAAACAAGCTTTGAGGATACGGAAAATTATCTGAAGCGGCCTGATAGGGGACGCATCCTGACGGATGCAGCGGTCGCAAAATTGAAAGCAAGATGCATGGAGAAACCGCAAGTGCAAGTTGTTGTATCCGACGGATTAAGCGCCAGCGCCATTGACGCGAATCTGGCCGATGTATTGCCGGCCCTGCTGGATTCTTTAAAAGCGCACAAACTGAGCAGCGGCACCCCGTTTTTCGTAAGAGGGGGAAGGGTGGCCGCAATGGATCACATTGGCGAGGTGCTGAAACCGGAGGTTGTGGTGCTTCTGATCGGGGAGCGTCCCGGTTTGGTTACGGCCGATTCAATGAGTGCCTATATGTGTTACAAGCCCCGCAAAGGAACTGTGGAATCTGACAGAACTGTCATCTCAAACATTCACAGGGGGGGCACGCCGCCTGTCGAGGCAGGAGCCCATATCGGCACCATCGTGAAAAAAATGCTGGAACAAAAAACAAGCGGTGTCAATCTGGTGGTCTAATGTCGCCGGTCAATGCCGGGAAGGTAATCTAAGCAAAAAGGAGGTGAAACCTATGTTGTTGCTGGGCATTATCCTCGTGCTTCTTACACTGACGGTTGCCATTGCGATTGGCATCAAAGCGAATCAAGGCGTGCGCAGTTTTGATGAGAGCAAGCATGAAAGCTTTCTTGGAT
>JAGVBM010000035.1 GCA_020059765.1 Bacillota bacterium | reverse complement strand
GTCTAGGATTTGGCCTGCCATCTCGATGAAACGTTCGCCGCCGTACGTAAGTTCCAGCGGGGAAGTGGAGCGGTCGAACAGTTTGACTCCCAATTGCTGCTCCAGTTTCAAGATTTGCTGACTGAGCGACGGTTGTGCAATATGCAGTTTTTCGGCTGCACGGGAAAAACTTTTTTCCTCTGCCACTTTTAACACATACTGCAGATGGCGAATGTCCATTTGCTCGTCACTCCTTGTCCGGATATCGGGCGGACTCTGCCAGTTGGGTGCCTTTGGATTGACCGGAACGCCGTTCTTTCTTCCGTTCCAGCCTTCTGTCCACCATGCCGGTTGTCAAATACACGCCCAGCATCACCAACAGACCTCCCCACACTTGCGCTTGCGTAATCGATTCTCCCAACAGCAGGCTGATGAGAGCCGTAAAGACGGGAATCAGATTCAGGAAGACACTCGCCTGACTGGCTCCAATGGCCCGAACCGACATGTTCCAAAACACAAACGAACCCACCGAGGGAAACAAAGTAATATACAGCAATCCGCTAATTGCAAGCGGGCCGATGCGGGACAGATCGATACCCTCTGCAACGGCAAAAGGCAGCAGCAGCAAGGTGCCGAACAACGTGGATACGGCTGTCGTGGTAATCGGCGGAATCCCGGTCAGCCGTTTGCCGATAATCGAGTAAAACGTCCAAATCAAAACAGCCCCCAGCATCATCAGGTCGCCCCGGTTCAACTGCATGTTGATCATTTCAAACAGGTTGCCCCGCGTCAACACGACGCTGACCCCCAGCAGCGACACTGCAAAACCGATCAGTTGGATACGGGAAATGCGTTCCCGCAGTAAAAATACGGAGAAAAACACGATCACCGCCGGGTTCAACGCACTGACAAGCGCCGCATTGGTGGGTGTCGTATATTCCAGGGCCGAATAAAGAAACAGGTTGTATCCGGCCACCCCCAAAGCACCCAAGCTCGCCAACGGCAGCCAGTTGTGCCGGATCCGGCTCCAATCCGGTTTTTCGATCCAACGGGCAATGGGAAACAGCAGCAGCATGGCCAACACCCAACGGGAAAAGGTTATCCACAAAGGCGTCATTTCCGTAATCACATATTTGCCGAACACGTAATTGCCTGCCCAGAACAAATTAGTCAAGATCAGCAGCAACCAGGCCCGGTATTTCCCCATCCTCTCCACTCTCCTTATAGCTGATATCTATAATATTTATCATCTTTATATATTTGACCTATTGATACACACATGGTACAACATCAATAACTTTCCTACAAGACAGAAAAATCCGAACAAGGAGGACGAACGTATGGGGATCCCCAAAACATTGATTGAAAAAATTTGGGATGCGCATCTGATTCATGCCGAACCGGGCCAACCCGGAATCCTGTACATTGATCTGCATCTTGTGCATGAAGTCACCTCACCCCAGGCATTTGACGGTTTGCGTATGGCCAGACGATCGATCCGCCAGCCGAATCGGACATTTGCGGTCATGGATCACAATGTCCCGACGACAGACCGGAATTTGCCGATCGAAGATCCGATTTCCAAACAGCAGATGGACACATTGGCGCAAAATTGTGAAGAGTTTGGAATTCGCCTTGCCGATCTGCACAGTCCCGACCAAGGGATTGTGCATGTCATCGGACCGGAACTGGGCCTGACCCAACCCGGCATGACGATTGTCTGCGGCGACAGCCATACTTCGACCCACGGCGCTTTCGGCGCGCTGGCCTTCGGAATCGGCACCAGCGAAGTCGAGCATGTGTTGGCCACCCAATGTCTGCTGCAATCAAAACCAAAAACCATGGAGGTGCGAGTCAACGGCCGGCTGCCCGTCGGCGTCACGGCCAAAGATTTGATTCTCGGCATTATCGCCAAGTACGGCATCAACTTTGGTACGGGTTATGTGCTTGAATATACGGGCGAAGCGATTCGCTCGCTGTCGATGGAAGAACGGATGACGGTTTGCAACATGACGATTGAGGCGGGGGCAAGAGCGGGTCTGATCGCACCGGATGAAACAACCTTCGCACACCTGCAGGGAAGACCCTATGCGCCGCAAGGACAAGATTGGGAGCAAGCGCTGGCCCGTTGGCAAGAACTGCGAACGGATGAAGGGGCCGCGTTTGACGCAGTCGTTGAATTTGACGCCTCACAACTGGTTCCGCAGGTAACCTGGGGCACCAATCCCGGCATGGGGACGAACATTACTGGCCGCGTGCCCAATCCGCAAGATTTCCAAACGGCTGCAGAACAGAAAGCCGCTGAAGCTGCACTGGCTTACATGGGTCTGGAACCCGGCACGCCGTTGACGGACATCCAGATCGACCGGGTTTTCATCGGTTCCTGCACCAACAGCCGGATTGAAGATCTGCGCGCCGCCGCCCAGGTGGCCAAGGACAAAAAGGTCGCTCCTCACGTCAATGCCATGGTGGTTCCCGGCTCCTACCGGGTCAAAGAACAAGCGGAACGGGAAGGATTGGACCGGATTTTCAAGGAAGCGGGATTCGAATGGAGAGAACCGGGCTGCAGCATGTGTCTGGCGATGAATCCGGATGTATTGCAGCCGGGGGAACGGTGCGCCTCTACTTCAAACCGTAATTTTGAAGGACGGCAGGGTCGCGGCGGACGTACCCATCTGGTGTCTCCCGCAATGGCCGCTGCAGCCGCGATTGCCGGACATTTTGTCGATATCCGCGATTGGCAGTGACCTGGCCGACTCAGAACAGCGTTGGGTAGTTAACGAGGCGGTTCAAAACAAATCGTAAAGGAGGAAGCAAGATGCTTCCATTGACGATACACACCGGGATCGCGGCGCCCCTTGACCGGGTAAACGTTGATACGGACGCGATCATCCCCAAGCAGTTTTTAAAACGGATCGAACGCACCGGATTTGGTCAGTTTTTATTCCATGATTGGCGATTTGACGAACAGGGAGAGCCCCGTCCGGACTTCGTTCTTAACGAAGAACGTTACAAAGGGGCATCCGTCCTGCTCGCCCGGGACAACTTCGGCTGCGGCTCCTCGCGGGAACACGCTCCCTGGGCGCTGCTGGATTACGGATTTCGCGTGATTATCGCACCCTCGTTTGCCGACATCTTCTACAACAACTGTTTCAAAAACGGGATCCTGCCGATCGCCTTGTCTGCGGCCGACGTTGACCGGTTGTTTGCGCGGGCGGCCGATCATCCGCATTACCAATTGACGGTCAACCTCGAGGAACAGATTGTCACCGACCACGAGGGATTCACCTTTTCCTTTGACGTCGATCCGTTTCGCCGGGTATGCATGCTGAAAGGACTGGACGACATCGGGCTGACGCTGCAGCATGAAGACAAAATTCGGGCGTATGAAGAGCAGAAACCCGATTGGTCAATTGTGGTACAATAATAACGGCAATCGCACCCTGCTTGTCCACAATGACGCGCTGGAGGTTCCCTATGGAAGTCACATTGGAGATCATTGTTCGTTCCACCGAAATCGATGTGAACGGCCATGTCAACAACGCCAAATATCTTGAGTACCTGGAATGGGGCCGGGAAGAGTGGTATGACCGGAACGAATTCCATTACGACACGATTCTGTCATGGGGATTGCAAACGGTCACGGTCAACATCAACATCAATTACCGCAAAGAATGCCGGCAAGGCGACCGCTTGTCGATCCGCACCCGTCCGGAAAAATTGGGCCGCACCAGTTTTGTCATGAAACAGGAGATCTACAATCAACATGGAGATATAGTGGCGGATGCCACCGTCATAACGGTCATGATTGATGCGATCACGCGGAAAAGCAGCCCTGTTCCTGTGCAAATGGCCCGTCTGTTTCCGGCAAGCGAAGCTTCCGCCGGAGCGTAAAACAAAGGCAGAACTGAACGTGCCGCTCGCACAATTGGGGAATCGCCGTGTCACTTTCCCCCCTCCCTGATATGATGTACTAACAAGACCTTCGAGGAGGGGGAGACTGTGAAGTTTTCCACGTTTGTCAAGTTGGGAGGTCACGCATTCAACCTGCTGCAAAACAAAGATTTGATGGAATTATACGGGATCGTCAAACCGGGCATTCAAGGCCAAATGCAAAAAATGAAAGAAACGCCCTCCCCTCCTGCAGGCAATGCACCTACCCATTTTCCTGTCCCGATCGATTCTCCCTATCTGCATCCGTATCAATTGCCGCAGCAGCCGGTTAACCGAGTACCGTTCTACGGTTATTCCCACCTGCCACCCTATCCGCCTTATCGCAAGAAATAAGAAGCGACTTTGTGGAGCATCATGCACGCTCCGCAAGGTCTTTTTTTTGTTCAAATATCGTTCGCAGGCAGGAAGATTGAAAGCATTTCCCGAATACTGTAGAATTTCAACAATGAGGAGGACGCCATGTTAACCTTTTCTTTTGCCGCTGATTCGGAACTTCGATTTCTGGAAGAATCGGATGCTGCCGAGATGTATGACCTGATCGACGCCAATCGGCCGCATCTGCGGCGATGGCTGCCGTTTGTCGACGCAGTCCGTTCAGTCGACGACAGTCTGGCGTTTATCCGGTCTGCCCG
>JAGVBM010000373.1 GCA_020059765.1 Bacillota bacterium | reverse complement strand
GGATATGTTGGCCCGCCGTTCCGTGGAGGCGGAAATCGAAGCAAAAATCAACGAACGCATGCAAGAACGACATGAGGAATATGTGCAAGAAATCCGTTCTCAGGTGTTGAAAGAAAAGAATGGGCCGGAAAACGCGCAGACCTTGAAAAAATACGCGAAGTTGGAAAAGCTGGAGCATACCCAACTGTCTCGTTCCACACTGGAACTGGTGCGGCCGCAAACACTGGCTGACATTGTGGGGCAAGAGAGGGGCATTCGGTCCCTGATTTCAAAATTGGCCTCCCCTTTTCCGCAGCACGTTATCATTTACGGTCCTCCCGGAATCGGCAAAACGACAGCCGCCCGGATCGCATTGAAGGAAGCGGCGGCCCTTCCGGCAACCCCTTTTGATACGGATGCACCCTTTGTCGAGGTGGACGGCACCACCCTGCGTTGGGACCCGCGGGATATCACCAATCCGCTGCTTGGTTCGGTACACGACCCGATCTATCAAGGAGCGCGGCGGGACTTGGCGGATACCGCCATTCCGGAACCGAAACTCGGGTTGGTGACGGAAGCCCATGGGGGTGTGCTGTTTATTGATGAAATTGGGGAACTGGATCCGATTTTGCAAAACAAGCTGTTGAAGGTTCTGGAAGACAAACGGGTTCAATTCGATTCGCCCTATTACGACCCGGAAGATCCGAACGTGCCGAAATATATCAAGAAGTTGTTTGAAGAAGGGGCGCCGGCCGACTTTATCCTGATCGGCGCGACGACCCGCGATCCTTCGGAAATCAACCCGGCCCTGCGTTCCCGCTGTACAGAAGTGTTTTTTGAACCGCTGGTGCCGGGACAAATTGAGGAGATCGTCAAGGGAGCCGCCGAACGACTGGGTGTCAAGGCGGAGCCGGGCGTGCCGGAACTGATTGCCCGCTATACGATTGAAGGGCGGAAAGCGGTCAATATTTTGGTGGATTCGTACAGTGTCATGATGTACAAGATCGGTCTGTCTTCTGGCGAATCCCCCGCGATCACGGCGCAAGACGTGGAAGAAGTGCTGCAGATGAGCCGACTGCACCCGTATGTGCGGGAACAGGATTACAATCGAGCGGAAGTGGGACGGATACACGGATTGGGAGTTTCCGGCTTTCTCGGGTCGGTGATTGAGATGGAAGCGGTGGCCTTCCCTTCAGCCGAAAAGGGAAAAGGACGTTTGCGCTTCAACGATACGGCCGGTTCCATGGCCAAGGATTCCGTGTTCAACGCGGCCGCCGTCTTCCGCAAAATGACGGGACAAGATTTGACCGATTATGACGTGCATATCAACGCGGTGGGCGGTGGACGCATCGACGGCCCGTCGGCAGGGGTTGCCATCTTCCTTGTGCTTTATTCGGCGGTCACGGGCAAGCCGATTCCCCGCTCGTTGGCGGTTACGGGTGAAATCTCGATTCAGGGACATGTGAAGCCGGTCGGCGGGATTGCCGAAAAGATTTTCGGGGCCCGACAGGCAGGTTTGACCCGTGTGCTGGTGCCGGGAGACAATGCGTCGGATGTACCGCAGCAAACAACGGGTGTTGAAGTGGTAATCGTCAATACGATTGAAGAAGTCGTATCGATTGTATTCGGAGAATAAAGCGTGAAGTTTCCAAGATGAGATCGGAGCAAGCGGTCGTCGATTCTCCAAGGGAGGGTGCTGCATGGAAGAACAACAACTGACGGAACGGGTGCCGCCCCAGAACGTGGAAGCGGAACAGGCGGTTCTTGGGGCGATCCTGATCCAATCGGACGTTCTGACGACAGTGGCGGAAATGTTGCAACCGGTGGATTTCTACCGGACCAGCCATCAGAAGATCTATGAGGGCATGATGGAAGTGGCGGAGCGGGGAGAACCGGTTGACATCGTCACATTGACCGCTCATTTGCAGAATCTCGGCCATTTGGAAGAGATCGGCGGCGTCGGCTACCTGGCCACTCTGGCCAATCTGGTGCCAACGGCGGCCAATGTCGATTACTACGCCAGTATTGTGCGGGAGAAAGCGGTGGTTCGCCGGTTGATCAAGGTGGCCACCCAGATTGCCGCTTCCGGCTATGAGCGAACCGACGATGTGGTCGGCCTGCTTGATGATGCGGAACGACGGATCTCGGAACTGACCAATGAAAAAGTGACCCGCGGGTTTACGCCGATTAAAGACGTCTTGCTGACGACCTTCGAGCGGCTGGAGTTTCTGTATTCCAACAAAGGCGGTGTGACGGGAGTTCCCAGCGGGTATCCCGATTTGGACAAGATGACCTCCGGTTTTCAAAAATCGGACTTGATCATTGTCGCGGCCCGTCCGTCGGTGGGGAAGACCGCCTTTTCACTGAACATCGCGCAGAATGTGGCGGTTCGGGCGGGGCTGCCGGTTGCGATTTTCTCCTTGGAAATGGCCAAGGAACAATTGGTATCCCGGGTACTCTGCGCGGAAGCAAACATTGACGCGGGCAGAATGCGAACCGGTTTTCTGGAAGATGACGATTGGCCGAAACTGACCATGGCGGTCAGCACATTGGCGGAAGCCCCGATTTTTATCGATGATACGCCCGGTGTGACGGTGGCCGACATACGTGCCAAGAGCAGACGTCTGCAGCAGGAACAAGGTCTGGGCCTGATCCTGATCGACTATATGCAGTTAATCCAGGGCCGCGGCCGAGGCGACAACCGGCAGCAAGAAATATCGGAGATCTCCCGGACATTGAAATTGATTGCCCGGGAACTGAACGTGCCGGTGATTGCCTTGTCCCAGTTGAGCCGTTCGGTGGAACAACGGCAGGATAAACGGCCGATGTTGTCCGACTTGCGGGAATCGGGAAGCATCGAGCAGGACGCCGACATTGTGGCGTTCTTGTACCGGGATGATTATTATGACCCGGAATCGGAACGAAAAAACATTATCGAGATTATCATTGCCAAACAGCGGAACGGCCCGACGGGCAAGGTGGAATTGGTGTTCCTGAAGAACTACAACAAGTTTGTTTCCTTGGAGCGGGAGTCGGCCGGGTAAAACGGGAGTCGGCCGGGGAATCGGTCGGGGAATCATTTACAAGCAAAAGGATGGCCTGCAGAAAAGGGCCATTTTTCATTTTCGCAAGTGGAGCAAAAGGAAGAAAAATGGTCGTAAACTCGAACAAAACAGACATCACCTATTAAAATGTTCGTGTTTTGTCTTGCGGATCGGGGGATTCTTTGCTACACTCTCTAAGGGACATTTTTTGCATTTCGCTGAATGGTCCTGGGGAATGTATGTATATGGAGGTGTTGCCGCATGGCAACCTTAGTGGTCGTAGGCACCCAATGGGGCGATGAAGGAAAAGGAAAGATCACCGACTTTCTGGCTGAAAAGGCGGAAGTTGTGGCACGCTACCAAGGGGGCAACAACGCTGGACACACGATCTCGATCGACGGAAAGCAGTTCAAGCTGCATTTGATTCCGTCGGGGATTTTTTACCCGGAAAAGATCTGCGTCATCGGAAACGGCATGGTGGTCAACCCGAAAGCGTTGGTCGATGAATTGAATTATTTGAAAGGTCACGGCATCTCCACCGATAATTTGCGGATTTCGGATCGGGCGCATGTTGTCATGCCTTATCATATCAAGTTGGATGAATTGGAAGAAGAGACGAAAGGGAACAATAAGATCGGGACGACCAAGAAAGGGATCGGTCCGGCGTATATGGACAAAGCAGCGCGGATTGGCATCCGGATGGTCGACTTGTTGGATCCGGAAGAATTTGCAGCCAAATTGAAGCGCAATTTGGACGAGAAAAACCGAATTTTGGAGAAATTGTACGGGACAGACGGCTTTGCTTTTGATCAGGTGTACCGCGAATATTTATCGTATGCGGAGGTTATTCGTCCGTATGTCGCCGATACATCCGTTGTTTTAAACAAGGCGATTGACGCCGACAAGGATGTGCTGTTTGAAGGGGCGCAAGCTTCCATGCTCGATATTGATCAAGGAACCTATCCGTACGTGACCTCTTCCAACCCGGTGGCGGGCGGCGTATGTATCGGATCCGGCGTCGGCCCCACGAAAATCAATAAAGTAATTGGTGTGGTAAAAGCGTACAGCACGCGGGTGGGTGATGGTCCGTTCCCCACCGAATTGCTGAACGAAACGGGCGATTTCATCCGGGAAAACGGCCATGAATACGGCACCACCACCGGACGTCCGCGTCGGGTGGGCTGGTTTGACGCGCTGGTCGTTCGCCACGCACGCCGTGTGTCGGGATTGGACGGAATGGCCATTACGCGCTTGGATATCCTGACAGGACTGAAAGAACTGAAGATTTGCACCGGTTATCGATACAATGGGGAAGTGCTGACCGAGTTCCCGACAAGCTTGAAAGTATTGGCGCAATGCGAACCGATTTATGAAACTTTGTCCGGTTGGGACGAAGATATTACGAGTGTTCGTTCCTATGAAGAACTGCCGGTCAATACCCAAGCGTATATTGAAAAGATCACGGAAGTGACGGGCGTGCCGCTGGCGATTTTCTCGATTGGTCCGAACCGCGAACAGACAGTTCCGGTTACGAAGATTTACGATTGAACTGATCCGTCATGTGCGAGATACAAACTGCCCTTGGCTTGCCCGGGGCAGTTTTTCATAGACAAAACGGGCCAATTGAATGGAAGGCGCGGCAAAAATTCCTACTGCAAAAAAAGCGAAAAAGGGGTTGCATTGAAAAGTCGCTTCGTGTTAAGATACTTCTTGTCGCCGCGATGACAATCAATAGATTATTAGAGTAGCGGCTTAAGATATGTGAGCCATTAGCTCAGTCGGTAGAGCACCTGACTTTTAATCAGGGTGTCGATGGTTCGAGTCCATCATGGCTCACCAGTTTTTGGCCCCATGGTCAAGCGGTTAAGACACCGCCCTTTCACGGCGGTAACAGGGGTTCGAATCCCCTTGGGGTCACCAGTTTCATATGGAGCTGTGGTGTAGTGGCCTAACATGCCCGCCTGTCACGCGGGAGACCGCGGGTTCGAATCCCGTCAGCTCCGCCATATAAAAGGTGTGACCCAGACTTGGGTCACACCTTTTTTAATTTGCGCATACAGCTTGTCCCTATTTTAAACTTAAAATAATTTTGTACGAAACAGTCAAAAAAATCTGACGATATTCGTATCTCTGTATTAACCGAAAGAAGGGGGGAGCGGGAATGAATTTGCTCGAACTCTTTTACGACTCGGTATCCAAATATCCGGAGAAAGAGTGTCTGCGGTACAAAAAAGACAATCGTTATACCAGTCTCACATACCGGGAAGTGTGGCAAACAATCAACGAATTTGCAGTCGGCTTGAAAGCTTGCGGCGTCAAAGAGGGCGATAAGGTGGGAATTATGTCCGCCAACTGTCCGCAATGGGCGATCAGCGATTTTGCCATTATGTTGCTGGGTGCGGTCGTGGTTCCAATCTATCCGACGCTGCCTGCCTCACAAGTCGAATACATCCTGCACAACGGGGAAGTCAGTTGGTTGTTGGCAGAGAATGATCTTCAACTGGAAAAAGTGAAGTCGATCTGGCCGGATCACTTGACGAGGGTCGTCAAGTTTTTCGGCAATGTAAGCGTTTACGACGGAAAAGAGTTGACCTTTAACGATGTATGCGCGATCGGCGTCCAACAGGAGTTGACGATGGGACCGCTTGACAGGCATGCGATCCCGCCCGATCGGCTAGCCACCATCGTACACACGTCCGGCACCTCCGGCACGCCAAAAGGCGTTATGCTGTCTCACCGAAACATCGTCTCCAATATTCGGGCAAGTCTCTCCTATCTGTCTGTGCAACCATCCGATCTGGCATTGTCTTACCTGCCGCTCTCCCACATCTTTGAACGGACTGTCGGACAGTTTGCCGTCCTGTCCAGCGGTGCCGCCATCGCGTACGCGGAAAACATCGAAAAAATCCAGCAAAATTTGCAAGAAGTGCGACCGACCGTACTATGCACCGTCCCGCGGCTATTGGAAAAGGTTTACGCAAAAATCAACGAACGGATTGCCAATCTGCCGCGTATCCTGCATATCTTGCGACTGGTTGACCCATTGGTGCGGAAAAAACTGAAAGCCGGGTTTGGCGGGCGGATTCGCTTCATGGTATCGGGCGGAGCCGGGTTGGCAGCCGAAATTGCGGAGTTTTTTACAGCCGCCAAGCTTCCCGTATATGAAGGATACGGCATGACGGAAGCTGCTCCGGTGATCTGCGCCAACCCCTTGGGGGAAGCCCGGGCGGGTACGGTCGGACTTCCTATTCCCGGCGTGGCGGTCAAACTGGGAGAAGATGGGGAATTGCTGGCCAAAGGACCTAACGTGATGCTCGGCTATTACAACAATCCGGAAGAAACGGCGAAGACCATCACCGAAGACGGCTGGCTGTACACCGGAGATGTGGCGCAGATTGAGAACGGATATGTACGGATTGTCGATCGCAAGAAAAACATCCTGGTGTTGGCCACTGGCAAAAACGTAGCGCCGTGGCCGATTGAAAACAGCATTTCCTTAAGTCCGCACATTGCGCAGGCCGTATTGATCGGCGACAAACGCACTTACGTCACCTGTTTGCTGGTACCCGATTTTGCGGCGCTGCGTCCGATTGCTCTGGAACAACAATTGGGTGAGGAGCAGCGAGTATGGGTTCAGCATCCGGATATCCGCAAGCTGATTCGCCGGGAAGTGGTCGAGGCAACCGAATCCTTGGCCGATTTTGAAAAACCGAAACGGGCGATACTGCTGGAGCACGATCTGACGATGGAAGACGGCGACTTAACGCCGACACTCAAGGTGCGCAGCAAGATTGTTTTAGAAAAATACGGCGACCGCATTGAGGCGATGTATGCGGGAACCGATTATCTGCCGATTGCGGGAGACGAACCGGATCGAGTGGCCCCTGCTGCCTCTGAGGGAGTGACCGGCGACCGCAAGCCAGGCGACAGCAAGGCCGACAGCAGCAAGTTTCCTTACTGGCTCTATGCGGCAACCGGAATTGCGGCCGGCATCTTGGTACGATTCTGGATAAGAGGGTGAGAAGGATGAATCATCTGACGCGCGGCGTCTTGGCATTTGGAATTCCCTTTTTGGTGATAGGCTGGGCGCCCGTTCCAACGATTCCGGAAAAGTTGGATATCTTGGGCATGATTCGGCAGATTTATGCGAACAATGACGGGATCAACAGCACCAATAACGAGATTGTCGGAAATATGAAGCAGATCAATCATCTGGCGGGTACGACGTCCCGCATTGGGCAGCAGTTGACGACGCTTCAACAGGGACTGGGCGAACAGGACGCCTCTTTAGTCAACCTGAATGTGCTGAGCCAGCGGCAAATTGAGTTGAGCGACAGCTTACACAAGTTGGCCAATACGTTGGACCACGATTTGATACTGGTTCAGCAAGGTTCGGCCGGACAAAGCGGTTCCATTCAAGAAATGCTGGAAACGACGCGTACCTTGTCGCGATTGGCGCAGGAAATAACGACGGTAAATGGGACGATTGCGGGAAAATTGGATCGCGCCGCCAAAACGACAGCCGAAGTGGTCAACAGTATGCCGTGATGCGGGGGAGGGGAATTCAACCATGCTGAAAGTGTTGGGATACGTGGGAATGACCGTTATGGCAGGGCTGCTGGCACAAACCATGGTCACCACCTATTATTTGGGAAAGATCGACAAAGGATTAACCGTCAGTCTCGATTCGACCACCCAACTGATCTCCATCCAAAAAGCGATTGTAGAAAAAAACGAATCCTTGAAGGACGTCGTCAGTACGACTCAGGCGATGGATCAGCAGTTGCAGTTGACCTTGAAAGCGACACAAGGAATTCGTGCCAATATCCTGCGCATCAATGAGTTGAACGGCGCCACCTTGCAATTGAACCAGCATATGATGACGTCCGGAACAGCCAGCAATCAATCCTTGGATTCCATTTATACCGGGATGACTCAATTGAAGCAGTCAACGGAAGAGCTGTATGCCTCATTGGACCGTTTGAACGGAATCACACAGCAAGACCGGTCCAACCTGCAGCAGATGAAAGCCTACACCGAGCAGATGAACCGGAAGATTCCGGGGGTGACGCGCTGATGAAGAAATGGCTGCAAGCATTGTCCGTCCCGAAAATGATTACCGTGTTGAGTTTGCTCGGTTTGGGGGTCAACGGTCTCGTGCAGGTCGGACTGCAAAAAGACATCGCCGGCAAATCGGAAAAGCTGCAAACGCAAATCGTCGAAACGCAGCAACTGTCCGACAGTATGAAAAACGGGCTGAACGGCTTGACGGAACTGAAAGAATCGACGGTGCACATGGCAGGAACCTTGCAGGAATTGAAAGTGACGACAGCCGATATGGATCAGGGATTAGCCACATTGGACCGGATTGTAAGCGGAATCAATCAGTCGGTCCAGTCGATCACCGCAGCGACCCGGCAATCCGTACAGCAAATTCAAGCCGCGCAAGAAGCAGCCCGCCAATTGTTGAGTTTCTTGCAAAACATTTCGAAGGTGAATTCGGATGTGATTGCCAACCTGAATCAAATGATGGAGGACCAGAACGCCATTAATCGGAATCTGGAAGAGATGAACCGGAAAACGGGGATTTTGCCGAAGTGGGGGGCGAACTGATGAATCCCAAACTGCCATTGAATCACATTCCGCGTTGGGTCTGGTTGAGCGCGGCGGGGCTGCTGGTCACCACGTCCGTTTCTCTCTATTCGATCTCTGCCAAAACGCCTGATGTCGGAAAGTCGGGAGATTTGCTGGGATTGATTCATGAATTGAACGGTACGACCAATGAAATGTTGGCCAACACGCAAGCTTTGCATAAACAAGTGCAAACCGTGCAAAAGAAACTGGAGCAGTTGAATGCGCAAGAGGCGATTTTGCAAAAGCAAAACGAAACGGGACAAAACTTGCAGCGGGAACTGAAAACACAAGAGGAACTGACGGCAAAAGGCGTTTTCTTGATGGAAGAAATTCTTGAACGGGAAAAAGTCAGTGTGTCCGCAACGGGAAAAGTCAGGGGGCAAGTTCAGGAATTGACGAAAGACGTGATACAAAACGCCAAAACCTTGCAGCAGACAGCTGGGGCTTTGCAGGTCAGCCAACAGCAATCTGTCCTCTTGAACAACCAAATGGATCAATTGCTGGCGGAACTGGACAAATCCAGAGATTCGTTCAAATGGGTCGGCAAGTTGAAAAATCTCTTGCAACAACCGACGAACGTCATTGATTCGCTGCTCGGGGGACTGTTCAAATAACGGCCGGAGGCAGGAATTGTGGAAGGGAGGAAACAGGCATGACAGGTTCTTGGGTGTCGGTAGGGCTGATACTGGCAGGCATGTTGGGAGCTGGCACATTCGGATACAGTCTGCTGCAGCAAACTGCGCTGCAGGGTCAAATCAACGGTGCCATGCAGGTCATCAATCAATCGATTGATACGACCGGCCAGATTGTCAAACAAACGTCCGTAACATTGGATCCTTTGACAGAGACCACCCAATCGCTGGCAGAAATTCAACAACAGGAAGAACAGGTGGTACAGCATATAGCGGCGATGAACGCAAGTCTCGAATGGATTGCAAAGAGCGAGACGGGCATCATCACCGGGCTGGAATCACTGAATCAAGTGACGCAATCGGCAAGCATGGCGCTATACGGAATGGGGCAGACAAACAGCAGCATTTTGCAAGCGAGCAGCCTGTCGGCGCAACAGGGCAATCAGGAGGCGGGGCAAGTCGCTGAATTGAACCGGTTGACGCAATATTCCATTGTCCAATTGAAAGAGATGAACGACAAACTCTATATGCTGCGGCAACTCCCGTAATAACGGCTGATTATATCAGGCTGGTCATTCAGCGTAAAAGGGGTCATGATGATGTACGGAGCTGTTCTTTTCATCAGTTTGGTCATCCTTCTCTATGGAGCGGTGCGCTTTGCAGTGGCCAAATGGAGGAAAGAAGACAATCCGGGAATCCATATTCTGTGGATTCCCGCTTCTGCCTTCTTCTATGCACTTTCTGTTGCCGTGTTGGTATGGGTGGTGCAATAAAGAGTTCTCATTGACAACCCGTTTTCCCGTCCAGTATGATAGAGAGGCATTGTTTGGGGCTCGGTAGCTCAGTCGGTAGAGCAGAGGACTGAAAATCCTCGTGTCGGCGGTTCGATTCCGTCCCGAGCCACCACACGGAAAGCGAGTCGGTGCGACTCGCTTTTTTGCTGTTTCGATTTGCTGTTTAAATTTGCCGAACTTCATTGTCAAACATTTCTTTTTGTTGGGTCATCAAGGTTATCGCTTGCTCGGAGATGTCGCTAAGTTCCAGATACAGTTTCTTGGAGGACTGATTGTCCCCATCTTGTACTTCACTGAAGATCTGTTCTGCCAATTCCCTTCGGCGATGACCCAAATGGCGCAGTTCATTTCCCAATCGTTCCAGTTCTTGACGATCCATCAGGTGGTTCCTCCATGGGACTTGATGATTTGCACCGCTTGCTCCACTTGCTCTTTCGGGGAGACTGCGGTCAACAGAATGTCTTGC